>JAICKM010000503.1 GCA_025927935.1 Chloroflexia bacterium
AAGCACCTGTACGGCCAGGTGGTGCGCGACCGGCGGCTGCATCACGTGTTGCTGCTGGGGCCGGCGGGCATCGGCAAGTCGCGCCTGCTCTGGGAGTTGGAGAAGTACCTCTCCGGTTTGCCCCAGGCGCCCGCCTTCCGCAAGGGCCGCGCCCAGCCCTATGGCCCTGGCGCCGGCTTCCGTGCCCTGGGCGAGATGATCAAGGCCCAGTGCGGCATCCTGGACGACGATCCGCGCCCCGTCGCCGCCGAGAAATTGCTGGCCGGGGTGCAGGCCGTCGTCGAGCGAGCCGGGAGCCGCGATCTGCCGGGCGGCGACCCCGCCGATCCCATTGGGCGGCTGGTGCGCCGGGCGGTGGCCGGGGCCTCGGAGGCCGAGGCGGTGGCCCACTGGCTGGGCATCATGCTGGGGCTGCGCGCTGTCGATGTCGAGCCCGACACCGTGCGCACGGAGATCTTCTGGTCACTGCGTTGTTTCTTCGCCCGCCAGGCCGAGGCGGCGCCGCTGGTGCTGGCCGTCGAAGACCTGCAATGGGCCGACCAGAGCATGCTCGAATTCATCGAGTACCTGCGCGAGACGCTGCCCGACCACCCGATCTTGATCGTTACGCTGGCCCGCCCGGCGCTGTGGGAGAGCGGCACGGGCCAGGCGTGGATCGCGCGTTCGCGGGCGGCCCCGGCCTTCACCCAGCTTGTCGTCGGCCCGCTCAGCGAGGACCACAGCCGCCGGCTGGTGCGTGAACTACTGGCCGACGCCGATCTGCCCGCCGCCTTCCTCGACCTGGTCATGGCGAAAACCGAGGGCAACCCCTTCTTCCTGGAAGAGATCATCCGCATGCTGATCGATGCCCAGGTGATCGTGCAGCGCGACGGCCAGTGGAAGCTGGTGGCGGCGGTCGAGACCCTGCATATTCCCGACACGGTGCAGGCCCTGGTGGGCGCGCGGGTGGACGACCTGCCGGAAGGCGAGAAGCGGCTGTTGCAGGGCGCCTCGGTGGTGGGCCGCGTCTTCTGGGCCGGGGCGCTGGGCGAGATGTTCCCGCAGGTGCCGCCCGCCGGCATCGCCGAGTCGCTGCGCTACCTGGAGCGGCGTGAGTTTATCGTCGAACGGAACGGCCCCGTCTTCGCGGGCGAGCGCGAATATAGCTTCCGCAACCTGCTGACCCGCGACGTCACCTATATCAGCGTGCCCAAGGCCCTGCGCGGCGAGGAACACGCGCGGGTGGCCTCCTGGATCGAGGCTAAAGCGGGCGACCGGGTCGATGAGTTCTGTGACTTGCTGGCCTATCACTATGAGAAGGCGTTGCTGCTCGGCCTGGACATGATGACCCTGGGCGAAACGGCGACGGCGAGCCTGCTCGACCGCGCGATTCACTTTTTGAAGACGGCGGGGGAAGCCGCGATGGCCCGCCAGGCGCTCAGCGAGGCCAACGGCTTCTTCTCGCGGGTGATCGAACTGCTGGCGCTCTGTGGCCGCGAACCCGCCGACCCGGCGCCCGGCGCGGCGGCGGCGGTCCACCCCGAATATCTCGACGTGCTTTGCGGCCACGCCGAGGTGCAAGAGGGCCTGGGTAATTACGACCTGGCGCTGCTGGAGCTAGGCCACGTGATCGGCTACGCCCAGGCGGACGGCGCGCAAGCCACGCTCGCCCGCGCGCTGCTCGCCCGCGCGAATATCCACTACACCCGTGGCGCCCTGGACCGCTTGGAGGCCGACGCCGGGGCCGCTCTGGCCCTCTTCAGCGCGTTGCACGACCGGCGCGGCAAAGCCGCCACCCGTCTGCTGCTCGGCCAGATGTGGACGGCCCGTGACAACCTGGAGGCGGCGGAAAAGGAGATGACCCGCGCCATGCAACTGGCCGCCGAGGTCGACGATCGGTTGGGCGAGGCGCGCGCCATGCGTACCCTGGCGAATGTGCTGCGTAACCGCGACGATATGGCCGGCGCGCGCCGCTATACCGACGCTGCCCTGGTTGCTTTCCGCCGGCTGGGCAATCGTCGTGAGGCCGCGTACTGCTTGAGCAGTCTGGCGACGATCCTTAGTTACGCTCCCGACTTGCGTGATCACCAGCGCTTCGCCCAGGAAGCGTTGGGGCTGTTCCATGAACTGGACGACCGGCGGGGTGAGGCGCTGCTGCTGCTGACTATGGCCTATGCCGCCGCCGACCGGCGCCAGACCGCCCAGGCCGAGGAGCACGGGCGGCGCGCGCTGGCCCTCTTCCGCCGCCAGGGCGACCGGCGCAGCGAAGCCTGGGCGCTACGCGGGATCGCGCTGGCGCTGGCCCCCGCCGGGCGCACCCCGGAAGCCGGGATTCTCTACAGCCAGGCGCTCGACAACGCCCTGTCGATGGGCGATAACGGCATCCTGCCCGAACTCTATCGCGGGCACGCCGAGGTGTTGCTGGCCCTGGATAAGGCGCCCGCCGCGCTGGCCGCCGCCGAGAAGGGCGTCGCCAGCGTCGCGCCCGACGACGGCTACTCGCTCACCACCACCTACCGCGCCCTGGGCCTGGCCCGGCTGGCCTGCGGCGACTGTCCCGGCGCCATCGACGCCTTGCAGCAGAGCTTGGCCGCGGCCACGCCCGATACCTATCCGTTGGAGTACGCCCGCAGTTGCTGGGCGCAGGCGGCTCTGCTCGACCGCGCCGGACGCCTGGCCGATGCGGGCCGGATGCGCGCCGACGCCCTGGGCGTGGTCGAGTCGTTGGTGTGGTCGGAGAGTCCGATCCCTCCGCCCGAAGATCTGCTCACCCTGGCCCGCCACGACGCGCGGCATGTCCCATAGACCGCCGTGGACCGCGCTTGCTCCTGGTGGCCCTGAGCATCGCTGCCGTGCTCGCGGCCTGGGCCGGAGTTACCATGCCCGCTGAACCCTCACCGCCCGGTCCGCCGGTCAAACCGCCCAGCCAGGGGCCGGTGCGGGTGGTGGGTCGCAACCTGATCGTCCACGATCAACCTTTCCGGATCCGCGGCGTGGGCTATTCCCCGGTGCCCATTGGCCGCCGTGTGGGCGACCACGATATGTACGCCGACCCGGCTATTTGGCGTCGCGACCTGCCGGTGTTGCGGGCCATGCACGCCAATACCATCCGCACCTGGGGGCCGGTGACGAGCCACGGCTTGCTCCAGGCGGCCTACAACGGCGGGATCGATCCCATTTACACGATCATGGGCTTCTGGGTGGAGCCGAGCCTCGACTTACATGATCCCACCGTGCGCGCCGCGCTGCTGGCCGATTTTCGCGGCTACGTTGCCGAGTACAAGGACGAGCCCGGCGTGCTGATGTGGGGGGTGGGTAACGAGGTCAATATGGGTTACCGGGGCGCGAAGCGCGATTGGTACAGCCTGTTGAATACGCTGGCCCAGGCCGCCTACGCGGTCGAAGGCCCGGCCTATCACCCCGTCGCCACGGCCAACTGGGAGATCCTTGACATCGGCAATCCGCTGGCCGGGGCGAGCGATGCCGATCTGCCTTACCTCGATGTCTGGGGCCTGACCGCCTACCGGGGCCGCGACTTCGGCGATCTCTTCCCCGCTTACGCGGCGCGCAGCACCAAGCCACTCTGGATCGCCGAGTTCGGGGTGGACGCCTGGGATCACCGGGCTGCCCATGAGGATGCCGCTACGCAAGCCGCCTATGACGGCGCGCTCTGGGATGCCCTCGCCGCCCGCGCCGATCTTTGCCTCGGCGGCACGGTCATGGCCTACATGGACGAGTGGTGGAAGGCGGGCAATGCGCAGGTCCAGCAGCCGGGCGGCTTCCCCAACTCGCTCTTCCCCGACGGCTGGATGGACGAAGCCTACTTCGGCGTGCTCTCCGTGGCCCGCGACCCCACCGGCGGCCCCGACCAGGTCCACCCGCGCCCCGCCTATCACGCCCTCGCCGCTCGCTGGAGCGCGCCGTAGACCTGTCAGTCCGCGAACTGGACGAGCGAGTTCTTGAAGGCCAGGTAAATGTCGCGGTAGCGGTTGTAGGCAGCCTGATTCTTATATTTGATGCCGAAGGCTTTGCGCACGTTCAGGCTGGTGTCGAACTCGTCGTAGTAGGCGCGGGTATAGCTGCCGTCCTTGGCCTGCACCGTCACCCAGTGGAGATGGACCGCAGCTTTGCCGCCGGGGGAGTCGCGGGTGCGCCGGGTGTCCTCCACGACGCGCTCGGTGGCCGGGTTCGGCTCGATCTCGGCGATGTCGCCGCTCCATTGCGGAGAGAAGACATAGAACTCGACCGCGCCGTCCGGCGAGCGGAACCGGGCGCTGTCATAGCCGGTTGCCGCCGACAGGCTGGGGCGCAGAGGCTGGACGGCGAAGTCGGGCGGGTATTGGATGTTGAACCAGGCGCCCTGGTAGAGCTTCCAGTCGCCCATGTTGACAGCGGCAGCCGGGGGCGTGGGGATAGCAGTGGACCGGGCATGGGTTGCCACGCGGGGTGGAGTCGCGGTATCCGCTACGGCCGTATCCGTCGCGGGCGGCGGCACGGTGTCTGTAGGGGCAGGCGGAGCCAACGGCGCGGTGGCGGGCGGAGGTGCTGGGGTGGCCGTGGGTTGCGATGCGGCGGCGACCGGCGTGGTGGACGGCGCGGGCAGGGTCGGGCTAGGCATGTTCGGCACGGCGGTGGGCACGTTGGGGCTAGGTTGATCGCATCCGCTAACCGCCAGCACGACCAGCGGCAGGAGCACCCACCGGCGCGACCGGGGCAGAATCGGCATAGGGAAAAACCTCGTCAGGCCGCTAGCGCGGCGGTTGTTTGGCCGTGGGATGCCCGCGGCGCACCCACTCGCCGATGCGCCGATCCGGCCCGCGGACGACCTGGGTGAAGGCGTCGGCGAAGTCGGCGGCATCGAGCCGGTGCGCGGGGTTCTTCGCCAGAGCGTTCAGGATCACCGCTTCGACCGCCGCCGGGACGTGCGGGTTCCAATCGCGCAACGGCGGCGGCGGATTGTTGATCTGCATCAGCCCGACTTTCAGCGGATCGTTGTCCGGCGTCTCGAAGGGCAAGCGGCCGGCCAGCATCTGGTAGAGCATGACCCCCAGGCTGTACACGTCGGCGCGCCCGTCGTAGGGCAGATTCTGGAGTCGCTCCGGGGCCATGTAGGCGGGCGTGCCGAGCACATGGCCGATCAGAGTCGGGTGTTCGTCCGCGGTTTGGGTCTCGTCGTTGAGCATTTTGGCGATGCCGAAGTCGACCACTTTGACGATCTCGCCGTGGCGCGTCTGGTGGAGAAAGACGTTGGCGGGCTTGAGGTCCCGATGGATGATGCCGAGGCGATGCGCTTCAGCCAGCACAGCGCACAGGGGCAGCACGATCTCCAGGCAGCGCGCGGGCGGCAGCGGGCCGGCGACGGTTAGTTCGTCGGCCAGTGCGTGGCCTTCCAGCAACTCCAT
>JAICKM010000631.1 GCA_025927935.1 Chloroflexia bacterium
ACCTCGCCCGCGCGGATGGTGTAGCCCTGCCACTCGAACCCTTCGCGCGCGGTGCGCACCGCGCTGGGCGCGGGCGGGTAGAGGCGCATCGACTCCTTGATCACCTGCTCCAGGTACGGCAGCCGCTCCAGGTCGGCGGGCGTGGGCGCTGCGCCGTGCAGTTCGCGGTCCAGTTCACTCAGCAGCCGCGCCGTGATGTCGGGATGCTGGGCCAGCAGGTAGAAGGTCCAGGCCAGCGCGTTGGCGCTCGTCTCATGCCCGGCCACGAACAGCGTCAGCAGGTGGTCGCGGATCTGCTTCGGGCTGAGCCGGCTGCCGTCTTCGTCGCGGGCCGCGACCAGCATCGAGACCACGTCGCCGGTGTCCGTGCCCTCGCGCTCGTGCTCGGCGATAATCGCGCCGAGCACCTGGTCGATGCGCGCCAGGCCCGCCCGCACGCTGCCGCCCCGTCCACCCAGCAGCGGCAGGTTGAAGGGCACGCGGGCCAGGGTCGCGTTAAACACGCTGCCCAGCGTGCCCACGAGCGTGGCGACTGCCACCCCCAACTCGCTGGCGTTGCCGCCCAAGTCCATGCTGAACAACGTCCGCCCGGCGATAACCAGAGCCAGCCGCCGCATCTCGGCGGCCACGTCAATCGCCACGCCCGGCGGCCACCTATCGAGCATGGCCGCCGTCTCCCGGCGCATCACCTCCTGGTAATTCTCGATCCGCTTGCGGTGGAACGCGGGCATAATCAGGCGGCGCTGCTTGCGGTGGCGCGGGTCGTCGATAAACAGCACGCCCTCGCCCACCAGCAAGCGCACGCCCAGCCGGTCCACCAGCGGCTCGACCAGAAAGTTCTCCACGTTATCCACGAGGATATAGCGGTTCGCCGCCGGGCCGTAGAGGGCCGCCCCATGCACATTCAACAGGTGGACGCCCACCACCTCGCCGTAGCGCCGGTAGTTGCGGATCGGGTAGGCGATGGGATCGCGCATCGACGGAAACAGCGTGCCGACGCCAGGTAGGCGCGGCGGCGAGGGCGGGAGCTTGGTAGCCATGGGACAAACTCGCTTTCTAACGATCTAGGATTGCTCGCGCGGCTTCACATTGCCGAAGACCGGCGGTGTGGCCCCGGTGGGCGCGGCCCAGCGCATGGCGTTGCCGATCACCTGGCGCACGAGCGGGTGGTAGTAGGTCGGGAAGCTCTCGTGGCCGGGGCGGAAGTAGAAGATCTTGCCCAGCCCGCGCGTGTAGCAACACCCGCTACGGAAAACCTCGCCGCCGCTGAACCAGCTTACGAAGACCAGCGTTTCGGGCGCTGGGATGTCGAAGCGCTCGCCGTACATCTCCTCGTGCTCCAATTCGATGTACGGCGGCAGCCCGGCGGCGATGGGATGGCCCGGCTCCACCACCCAGATGCGCTCGTGGTCGTTGGCCTCACGCCATTGCAGTTCGCAACTGGTGCCCATGAGCCGCTTGAAGATCTTCGAGAAGTGCGCCGAGTGCAGCACAACCAGGCCCATACCCGCCAGCACGCGGGCCTGGATGCGGTTCACCAGCGCGTCAGACACGTCCTGGTGGGCGGCGTGTCCCCACCAGGTCAGCACATCGGTATTGTCCAGCACTACCGCGGGCAGGCCCTGGTCCGGCTCATCCAGCGTGGCCGTGCGTACCTCCAGGCCGGGCTGCTCGCGCAAATACTCGGCGATGGCGCCGTGGATGCCGTGCGGATAGACCCGACCGGCCGGGTGGTCGCTCTGCTGCTCATGGCGGTTTTCATTCCAGATCGTTACTCGTAATGGGTTGCTCACAAAATCGTCCTTTCACACACCATCCCCCATGTCACTCTGCGCGGAGCGAAGAGTCTCGTCTCGTGCGAGAACCAGACGAGATGCTTCACTCCGTTCAGCATGACAACGAGGACGGGATACACTGCACAGTATAGGTTACGCTAAAACGCCGGTCACGGACCGCTCGCCACGCCGGGCAGAATCAGCACTTCGCTACCCACCGCTGCCGACTCGTAGCACGCGGCGATGATCTCGGCACGGCGCAGGCCGTCGGCGGCGCTGGGCACGGCGGGCGCGCCGTCCAGGATGGCCGCCACAAACCGGGCGATCACGGCCTGGTGCCCCCCGCCCGGTGGGATGCGCGGCGCCAGATCGGCGGGCACGCCCCCGACATCGCTGAAGACCCGCACCGTGTTCTCATAGGTGTAGTTGCGGACCAGCAGTTCAACGCCGCCTTCGCTGCCGTAGAGCGTCACGCCGAAGTCGTCGTTCGCGGCGCTGTGCGTGGCCCAACTCGCTTCGAGCAGCAGCGTCCCCCCGCCGTCGAGGCGCAAGAAAGCCGTCGCCAGGTCCTCGACATCATAGGTCAGCCCCTCCGAGCCGACCGGCACCAGAGCCGATCCCGCACCCTTCAGCCCGCGCGGCCCGAACTCCGCATAGGTGGCGGCGCTGACCGCGCGCACCTGCGGCTCATTCATCAAGTAGAGGGCCATGTCCAACACATGCACCCCCAGGTCGATCAGCGGCCCGCCGCCGGCCTGTTCCTTGTTGCCGAACCAGCTACCCAGCCGGGGAATCCCCGCCCGCCGCATCCAGTGCGCCTTGGCGTAGTAAATCCGGCCCAGCGCCCCGCTATCGACATAGCGCTTGACCCACTGCACATCGCCCCGATAGCGGTGGTTGAAGGTGATCATCAAGATGCGGCGCTGGGCCTCGGCGGCGGCGATCATGGTCCGGCCCTCGGCGGGCGTCATCGCCAGCGGCTTCTCGACCAGGACATGCTTGCCGCTCTCCACGGCGGCAATCGTCACCGGCGCATGCAGCACCGTCGGCAAGCAGATGCTCACCGCGTCGATGTCGCGCCGCGCGAGCAGATCTTCGTAATGACGGTACGTTTGCGGCACGTCATACTTGGCCGCTGCCGCGCGCACGCGGCCGTCGTCCAGCCCGGCCAGGGCGGCGATTTCCACCCGCGGCAGTTCCTTATACGCCGCCAGGTGCAGCGTCCCCACGCCCGCGCCGATTACGCCGACGCGAAGCTTTTTCTCAGACATACGGGTCTCCCTTGCTGAAAGTAATCGGCGGGCGAGGATTCCCGCCCGCGCGGTCCCGTACTATTGTACCGGACATGGCAACCCATCGTCTGTAATCCGGCATGGCCGTGCGCCGTTGTCACTTTGACACCCTTTCACGCTATGTGCGCCCACTCGCCGGGCAGTACAAACGCCGCGGTCGCCCGCCGGACAAGGAGACAGCGCGATGGAAACCGTACAAGAACTGGAGATTATGGGCAGCCTGCTGCTGATCGTGGCCGCGCTGGCGACGCTGCTGGTGATCGCCCCCTTGCACCCGGACAGCGCGCTGGCGCCGTTCGCGCTGGGCGGGTTGGGCATCGGCTTCCTGGGCCTGCGCCACGCCGTCCGCATGCGCACCTGATCATGCCCCGCCCCCATCACTGCTGCAAGATCGTCGTCAGGTCTGCGGGCAGTGGATGGCGGGCCTGCGGGTTCGGCCACAGGCTCAACGGCTCCAGCGCGCCGGTATCGGTCAAGCGGCCCAGCAGAACCGTGCTGAGTCGCTGGTAGTGGTGATGGAAGTCCCGCGTGCCGAGCAGCCCCCGGCGCTGAAAAAAGCCGTCGTCTTTGCGCAAGGCCCGTTCCGCCAGCAGGGCCATCGCCCCCGCCAGGTCGCCCGCCTCATAGGCCGCCCCGTCCGTGACCAGCACCAGCACGTTGATCACGCTCGGCGGTAGTTGGGCCAGTTTGGTGCAGATCGTATTGGCGACCTTCGTGCGCGGAGCGGCATCCTCGATGACCGGCACGGTCCCCGGGGCGCGCAGCCGCGTAACCTCCACGTTAAACGGGATGCGCGTGCGGAAAGTCACCGAGAAATCCGGCCCGCGCTGCTTGCCCGCGCTATACACTTCATACGCTACGGCGAACCGCCGCTCCCGCGCCAGCCGGCAGGCAACCGCCAGTTCCGCCACCAGGTCGCGTTGCGTTTCTTCGTCGCGGATATTGCGCACTTTCTTGCGGATCTTGTCGCGGTGCGTTTCCGCAAAGGCGCGAAACGGGGGCGACGCCTCCAGCCACCGCGTAAACAGCGTCCCGAAGCTGTAGGCGCTACCGCTAAAGATGTAGCTGACGATCTCGTTGACCTTCATCGCCATGTCGCGCATCCTTAGTTGGCGATATTTGCCCGGCACATAGGCATTCCGGCCGCACATCGCAAGAGTGAAGCGGATGCGGCGCGCTATATGCTAGAATGGGGCATACC
>JAICKM010000050.1 GCA_025927935.1 Chloroflexia bacterium
CGTTGTCCGAGTAGAGCGGGTAGTGGAACACCGCGAACTTCAGCCCCGTCGGGTGCGTCGCCAGGTCGTTCTCCAACCACTGGTACTCGGGGTTGCTGGTGGTCCAGTGCGCGGCGTAGTCGTTGGCGTAGACGCTGCCCGCGCTGGTGTTGCTGTCGGCCCAGGCCGCGGTCAGCACATAGAAGCGCGCCGGGCCGGCGTCGAAGGCATACCAGGCGCTGGGGTAGCTGGCCGCGGCTGAGCCGTTTACACAGCAGTAGGGGTCCTTGACATATCGCCAGCTCGAGGTGCTGACGGCGCGGTCCTGCGGCCAGTTCTGAAAATGGGGGTGGTTGGTATCGGAGCGCGAGAGGCCGTGGTTGCCGGTGGCCGGGAAGAGCGTGATGGTCGCCCCGGCGCGCTTCCAGAAGGCGGGGCCGAAGACGGCGCTGATGCTGGCGCCGGTCTGGGTCAGGTCGCCGTAGTTGGTCTGGCTACCGGAGGAGTAGGCGTTGTCGCCGGTGGTCAGGGCGAAGCGGGCGCCGCTGGCGGCGATCTGGCTCATGAGGTTGGCCTGCTCGGGGGCCGCCCCGGTGCTGTCCACATTGCCCCAGTCACCGAGCACGGCGAAGGAGTACGACTGGTTGGAGCCGGCGGGCACCTGGGTCCAGAAGCGGGGCGCAGCATCGGAGCCGAGCAGGTCGGTGCTTCCCTGAAACACGCGGTAGCAATACTGCGTGTTGGCGCTCAACGTGAGATTGGCCTTCCACTGGTATTCGCTGACGCCGTTGACGGTCATGTTGGTTTTGGTGGCGGTGACGGAGTGGGCGGTGCAGGCCTCGCTGCCGACCTGGCCCCAGGTAACACTGCCGGTGCTGCCGGAATTATCGGTAGCCCAGTTGACCGTGGCGTAGTTATTGACCACATCGGTCAGGTAGGGATAGCGCTGCAAGTGCGTACTGTAGCCCGCTGTGGCAACCTCCGCCGCAGCCAGGGGCGCGTTGGGCACGTTAGCCGGGGGCGCGTTCGTGCCGGCCGCCGATCCCGGTGGTACCTGCACCACTACCGACTCCGATGGGGCCGATAGATGATGCACCGTATCGAACGCCGCGATGGCATACGTATAGGTCTGCCCCGGCTGGACATTGCTGTCCACATAGGAGTATGTCGCGCTGTCGACCAGCTTTATTCGCCGGCCGTTCCGCAGGATCACGTAAGCCGTGACGTCCGTGTCGTCGATTGCATAGTACCAGTCTAACAGCACGCCCCCGGCGACCGGGACGGCAAACAGGTCTTCGGGCGCACTGGGGGGCGTGCTATCGGGGGTATCAGGCAGCGGCGGGGTTTTGATGACGGCCGGGCGCGACCGGGGCAAGTGCCCCCCGTCGGTGGCGATGGCTTCGACGGTATAGACATACACCGCGCGCGGGCTGACGGCCGTATCGGTATAGGCCAGGGTCGATGTGACCACGGTTGCCAGCACATTGTTGTTGCGCCGGATCGTGTAGCCGCTGATCGGCGGCGCCGTCACCGGCGTCCAGGACAGATCAACCTCGTTGGTGCTGACGGCGAACCCGGTTAAATCGGGCCTGTCGGGCGCCAGGGCGGCGCCGGCCTGCCAGGTCGGCGTCCCTCCGGCCAGCAAACCGATAATGCTCAGCACGGCCACGGCGCCACGGAACGTGGTCCCGATCTTCATGGATACGCCCCCTTCAAGTTATGTTTGTGACGCTCATTAGCGGGTTGCGGGGATTGGATGGAGCCGGGTTGGATGATCAGGGCGCTGGCCTCTACCGAGAGGCGAGGGTGCCGTTGCCGGTACCCGGTGTGCCGTTGTAGTTCTTGGTACTCCAGTGGGACCCGGTGCACTAATGAGAGGATGTCGCGACCGCGCCGAATCGTAGGAGAGCTGAGAGGCCGCAGCACGGATACAAAGCAATAGTATTATAACATCGCCGCCGCCCAAACACAAGCGCCGGTCGCACGATTGGCCTAATTGATTGACAAATTGTAAACTAACAGGCGATATAAGTAGGAAAGTGCTTGTTTTAGGCTTAATACATGGAAAAACGTAGCAAGAATCGCCCGAACCGGTTACACTTGTGGGGATTGTCTACGGCGGGCGCCGGCACAAGCAGATACTCTGGCGCGGATGCTGCACTGTACCCGGCCTGATGCGCAGGCGCCCGCCCCAGGGACGGTGCGCGCCATAGCCTCGGCGGGAGTTCGCTAGGCCCAGGGCGTCCTGGGGAGAATGCGCATCCAATGGTATAATGTGCTGAATCTATTCATATGTCACATTAACGCTAAAATAGCGTCCCCTTGCCAAACGGCCCTGACCGGGGCATTTCTGTGTTCGGGCCGGCTTTTGTGAAGCGATATTTGTTGGAAAGGAATCTCATGAAACGATTGGCGCCCTTTGTGCGGCTAACCCCCCTGCTCTTCGTCGTCTTTCTGACCATCAATCCACCACCGCAATCCGCCGGGGCACAGGTCAAAGCCGCAGCAGCGGCCCAGGCGCTTACCCCCGCGCCGGCTTCCACCGATCCCCCGGCCAAAGAGTCGTCGGTACCCGTCGCACCCGGCGTCCCGCCGACCGTAGGGCCGCAAGCCTATAGCGGCGCCCTGCTGCGCTACCCCTACCTGACCGATGTGGTCGGTTCCTATGCCACCATCAACTGGGCGACGGTCGATACCTCGTTGAACGGGTTTGTGGCCTGGGGCCAGGCCGGCGTCGAGTCCTGCACCGCGCATACCACTCCCGCCGTCGCCACGGTGATCCTGGTCAATCGCGTCCGCGAGTATCAGTGGAAGGCCAATCTGAATCTCATCCCCAACACCCGCTACTGCTATCGGGTCTACCTGGACACGACCGATCTCCTGGGATCGGATCCCACGCCGGTCTTCTGGACGCAACTGCCGCCCAGCGCGGACCAGGGCTTCTCGTTCGCCGTCTTCGGCGACTGGGGCATGGTGGACGCCAATGGGCAGAATCCTGAGCAAGCCGACGTGATCGCTCAGATCGCGCGCAGCGGGGCGCGGTTCGCCGTCACGACCGGGGATAACGGTTATCCTTCAGGCAGCCAGAATAACTATGGCGATCTGGTCCAGGTCGGTCCGAATCTGAGCGGCGTGTTCGGGCGGGCTTTCTGGAAAGTGGCCGGCGCCACAATGCCCATCTTCCCGGCCATTGGCAATCACGGGCTGGACCGCGCCGATACCACCCATCCCCACCTGGTGAACTGGCCGCAAGACCGCGCGGTCGCCGCGTCGGGCGGCACCTATCAGCGCGAGACCTATTGCTGCCTCAACGGCACGCTGTCTTCGGTCTATCCAAGTGCCTGGTATGCCTTCGACGCGGGCGGGGCGCGGTTCTACGTCCTCGACGCCGCCTGGGATGATGCGAACCTGGGCACGGGGACCGACTACCAGAACGACTACGCGTATCACTGGCAGCCGTCCAGCGCCGAGTACCAGTGGCTGGCCCGTGACCTGGCCGCCTATCCGGGAACGCTCAAATTCGCCTTTTTGCACTATCCGTTTTATTCCGATGACTCGACCGAGCCGAGCGACCCCTACCTGCAGGGCGCCGGCAGTTTGGAAGGACTCCTGGCCCGCAACGGCGTCGCCATTGCCTTTAGCGGCCATGCTCACATCTACCAGCGTAACCTGCCCGTCAATGGCCTGATCACGTATGTCACCGGCGGGGGTGGCGGCGATGTGGTGCCCGTCGGCGGGCTTGGCTGCAGCTCGATGGACGCCTACGCAATCGGGTGGAGCTATACGAACGCCCGCGGCAGCGCCTGCGGCAGCGCGACGCCGCCCGCCAGCGACACCCAGGTGCATCACTATCTGCTGGTCACCGTGAACGGGCGCCAGGTGCGCGTGGCGCCCACCGACTCGCGGGGCCGCACCTTCGACGTGCAGACCTATAATTTCAGCCCGCCGCCCCCGCCGACCCCGACGCCGGTCGGCGGCAACTGCGGGGTCACGTTCCGGGATGTGGGCGCCGGGCAGACCTTTGCCCCCTATATCGGGTGGATGGCCTGTCGGGGTTATATTAGCGGCTACAGTTGTGGCGGGCCGGGGGATCCGTGTCCGGGGCTGTATTTCCACCCGACCGCCACGGTGACGCGCGGGCAACTGCTGAAGATGGTGGTCCTGGCGGCCGGGTGGCCCCTGGTCAATCCCATCGTGCCCAGCTTTGAAGACACGCCGCCCACCAGTCCGTTCTACCAATATATCGAAACGGCGGCCCGGCACGGCATCATCAGCGGCTATAGCTGCGGTGGCCCCGGCGAACCGTGTAACGACCCGCTGGATCGGCCATACTTCCGGCCCGGCGCCAGCATCACCCGCGGCCAACTGAGCAAAGTGCTGGCCCTGGCTCGCGGCTATACGCTGCCCAACCCGGCCACGCCCACCTTTAGAGATGTCCCGCGCAGCCAGCCGTTCTTTAGCTATATCGAAGCGATGGCCGCCCACGATATCGTGAGCGGGTATACGTGCGGCGGCAGCAGTGAGCCGTGCCCAGGAGCCTACTTCCGGCCCGCGAACTCGGCCACGCGCGGCCAGGTGACGAAGTTCGTCACCCTCAGCTACGGCGGGCCGTAAGCCCGCCCGCCCCGCCTAACCCCCCAGCTCCCGTGCCGGGAAGGGGGGAGCGGCTTAGGGCCTCCGGATCTGCGGCTGCCAATCTTTACTTGAGTGGAGGCGCATCTTGCACCCCGGCGCGCTTAGGTGGTGCGCGCAGGTGCGGCTGGGACGCCAGCCCTTCATGCTCCTCATAGCCGAAGACCGCGAGCGGTTGCCCGCCGACGATCTGGCTGAGGATATCGCCGTTGCCCAGCAGCGCGGCTCGCGCCGGCAGCGCCGCGGCGACGGCCTGTTGCTGCCCGGTGAGCGCATCGTCGGCGCGCACGGGACGGGGGGCCGTCCGGGCTGGTGTCGATGGCGCGCACGGCGGTGATCACGCCGTTGCGGACGGCGATCCGCCGATGGCCGTGCATGGTCGGGGCGCCCATGTGCAACAGCGCGCCGTAGCACCTCGGCGACCGGCCGCCTGCTATACGCCCCCGCCCATCCGGAGCTGGTGGACGCGCTGCTGGCTGCCTGCGTGGAGTGGGACTATGCCCGCTGGACAGCGGGGCATGCTGGCCGACTACCGCCTGGCGCCGTTCTACCGGCCCCACCTGGGCGGCGGGTTGCCGATTGGCTAGGCGACCCGCTGAACGGCGCGCCGCCCGACCTCGCGTTGCTGCGCTGGCGCCTGGGCGCGGCATAGGGGGCATCTTGCGCCCCGGCCAGGGGGCGCGCTTGATCGGGGGTCTCACTACTATCTGTGGAGTAGGCGGCAGACGAGTCTATAGCCTACTCCGCACGGGCAGGCTGCCGGCGATCTCGCCGCCGCGCGGGAAGGGCTGTAACCACCGCAACCCAGGGGCATCTTGCCCCGCCCAACCTTTGGACCATTAAATAGCAATTTTCCTGCGTTATTCGCCGGGCCGCATCTTGCCCGCCCAGCGACGATCCGGTCAGCGTGATGAGATCGGCTCGTCGCCGGGGCGCACCTTGCCCCCCGTTAGATCTATTAGGACCGCATCTTGCCCCCCGGCGCGCCCCGCCGCCAGCCGCCGGCGCACGACATCACGCACCGGCTGCTCCAGCCCGTAGTAGCTGGCCGCCGCCAGCGCCAGCGCCGCGCCGATACCGGCGATCTGGCCCGGCCCGTCCAGAGTCCCGCCGCCGGGCGGGGCCAGCACCGCGAACACGGGATAGTGCCAGAGATACAGGCTGTAGGACAGCCGCCCGAGCCACACCAGCGGCGGGGCGCGCAACAGGCGCACGGCGGCCCCGGGGGCGCCCGCCGTCAGATGCGCCACCAGCAGCGCCCAGCCGCCCGCGACGCCCAGCAACCCGCCCGCGCCGTAGCGGATCGGGGCGGGCACATCGATCAGGACGGCGACGGCCCCGGCGGCCAGGACCCCGATCAGCCCGGCCTGCCGCGCCCAGCGCGGCCCCCGCGCCGGCCCCAGCGCCAGTAGCGCGCCCAGCAGCAGTCCGGTGCCATGCGTGTCCAGCCCGCCGTACAGCCGCTGCAGCGCGCCGTAGTCCCCCGGCCCCGTCGCCCACAGCCACGCGGCCCAGCCGGCGCCGAGCGCCGCGGCGAGCGCCAGCCCGGCGGCCAGGCGGCGCCGGGACCACCCTGCGGCCAGCGCGCCCGCCAGCAGAGGCGGCCACAGCAGGTAAAACTGCTCCTCCACCGCCAGCGACCAGGTATGGGCCAGCGCGCCCAGCGGATCGGCGCCGCCGGGGCCGAGGGGCAGAGCGGCGCGCAACCAGTTGCTGCTGTAGGTCAGCGCGCCCACGATCCCCCAGGCCGTCGGGCCGTCGCCCCAGCCCGGCACGCCCGCGGCCGCCCCGACCCCGACGACGACCAGCAGGGCGGCCAGCGCCGGCAGCAGCCGCGCGGCGCGGCGGCCCCAGAAGGCGCCCAGCGCCAGGCGCCCCCGGGTCGCGTGCTCGGCGCACAGCAGGGCGGTGATGAGATACCCGCTGAGGACGAAGAACCCATCGACGCCGATCCAGGCGCCGGGCAGCGGCAGGCCGGCGTGGCAGGCCACGACCAGGGCGATACAGACACCACGCAGGCCGTCGAGGGCCGGCGCGTAGGGCAGGACGGTGCGCATTTAGAGAACTCGCTTTCGAGGGTCAGGCGGGCGGCGATCCGTGGTGGGGACCGGGCAAGATGCTCCCCGGCTTTAGCATAGGATAGGCGCCAGGCATGGAGCAAGGGCCGGACGGGCCAAACATCGCCCGGCCCGTTAGGACCAATGGTCCCGAAACCGTGAATCGTCCTTGACAGGAGAACATTTGTTCTAACAGAATAGGCCGCAAGCAAGCCCGGTTGGCCCGGCTTCCGCAGGATACTGACCCTAGCGCACCAATTGTCCAACGCCGGCCGGCCGGCCCGGCTCCAGCGGGGTTGGCCCCGGTCGGACCGCCCGGGGGCGCGCTATCCTTCCCGCAAGAGGCCAACGTTCATGCTTCGTGATCTACGCAGTTTGCTTGCCGGCGGGGTCGTCCTGACCCTCGGCTTCGTCTTCCATCTCCGGCGCCTGATAGCCATACGCCGCGCGACGATCGCGGATGCGGCTCTGCAACTGCTCCGCTTCCGCCGCCCGCTGCGCCGCCAGCCCCTCCAGGATGCGGTTCACTACCTCCAATCCTGGCGGTTGAGGTGCGCGCCGAGCCGCTGGATCGTGCGTGCGACCGGCGCCGGTAGATCCACCGTCCCGGCCAGGGACGGCTCCGGCGGCGGGCCGGGTGGGGCGGGTTGCCGGCTCGCCGCGATCAACTCGTCGAGGGGCACGTCCAGCGCGCCGGCCAGGGCTTGCAGCGTCTCCAGGGGCACATTTGGGCGCGTGCCCCGTTCGATGCGGCTGATGTAGGATTCCTTGAGGCCGCTGCTGCTGCAGCTTTTGGACCTGACCGACTGCATCGTGACGATTGATGCCATGGGCACCCAGACGGCTATTGCCCAACAGATTATCGAGCAGCAGGTCGACTACGTTCTGGCCCTCAAGGGCAACCAGGGGCGCATCCACGCGGGCGCCCAGGAGTTGTTTCGGCACGCCAGCGCCACGGCGTTCCGGGGGATCGCGTACCAAACGACGCAGGCGCTGAATAAGGGGCACGGGCGGATCGAGCGGCGGCACTACACCTTAGTGACCGACGGGCGGTGGGTAGAGTACCTGAACGAAGGCGAACGCTGGGCCGGGTTGGCGGGGATCGGGCGGGTGGAAGCCGAGCGGCGGATGGGGGACATGGTGAGCACGGACGTGCGCTATTACATCACGAGTGGAGCGGCTCTCCCTTGTACAGCTTCCCTGTCCTCCCCCACATCCCGCAACCGCCTCCGGAATCTGCCTGACGCTAAGCTTTGTGAGGATCGGCATCTGCCGCCGGATCCGACTCTTGAACGCGCTTGCCGGCTTTGATCCGGTATAGAAAAAACGCTTTAATACAGTTGGAATCAAATAATGCATGGGTGTGATCAATACCCATTTTCGTCCCTCATCGATCCCATATTCAATAACTAATTAGCTTCCATTTCTGAATGAATAGTCATATCATGCCTCGATTAACGCTTACAGTCCGTACACATTTGATATATTGAGTTACAAACCTATTGATCGAGCCGCCAACTCTGCTTATAATGTGATTATTCCTTACGGGTTCTGCCCGGATCGGTAAGCATCAGTTCTCCACCCTCAATGTCGAGATGGCAGGGCGCATTATTTACATGGGGTGATCAGTACCACGCCGGCCCCCATATTTCGCCAAGCATCAACTCCGGCTACTTGTGTTGATGCCTCACGGGACCCTCTCGAATAACTATCAGGTTTTATCCTGTAACTACCCACTGCACATTTTGTGCAATTGTCAGGCTTATATTCTAGTAAGTTCTGATAAGGTCTATATCCACGAAGTACAGGTTAACGTCCGAGTATTAACACAGAATTAGCGCAATGTTAAAGGTCGTGCACAGGCGCCCGAGGTTAGTTCGGAACTTGGACTCGCTGGACTGACCGCCGGCACTTCTATGCTTATTACGCAAATGCCGCGTTTGGCCGTTAGGGGGACAAATCGAATACACGGATTAGAACGCGCTACCGAAATCGGCCAGGAAAGGAGAGAAACTGTATCGTCCCAATCACGCTTAGGCACTGAACCGAGAATCACATAGTAACCGGGTATGTCGCGTTTTGTTGGAGCACGTTGGCCTCTCCCTGAGCACATTCCTACCGCCGTCCTCGCCTGCTCAAGGCATTGGTCCAGTGGTGCCCCTTTCCTACGCCGTAGAGAGAGAGGAGCATACGTATGGCCCTTCAGATAGAAGTTCTCCACCGCCCCTTTGTCGATATAGGGACTGATACTAAGGTGCCTGCCCCGGTACCCAATTACGCACAGCCCGGGCTTTCGGTGATCGTTCCGACCAGGAACGAGGCGGGAAATATCGAACAGCTCGTGACCCGGCTGGAGAAAGCTCTGCCGGATGTCGAGCTGGAGATTGTCTTCGTCGATGACAGCGACGACGACACCGTGGCGGCCATCAAGGCCATGCAAGACCACGCGCGGAGCCGCATCCTGCTGATTCACCGTCCCCCCGGCGAACGCACCGACGGCCTGGGCGGCGCTGTCGTCATCGGCCTGGCCAGCGCGGGCGCGCCGTGGGCCTGCGTGATGGATGCCGACCTCCAGCATCCGCCTGAGATGGTACCCCAACTCTTTGCCCAGGCGCAGGAGAAGAACAGCGATCTGGTGATCGCCAGTCGCTTCACCCAGGAGGGGAGCATCGGCAGCTTCGGGCGCTTGCGCGCCGCGCTCTCCAACGTGTCGTCCACCGCGGCGCGCGTCATGTTCCCCGGCCGGCTGCAAAATGTTAGCGATCCGCTAAGTGGGTTCTTCCTGGTGCGCAAAGCGACGCTGCCCATCGATGCCCTCCGCCCGCACGGGTTCAAAATTCTGCTGGAAATCCTGGTGCGCACCCCGCACTTGCGGGTCAGCGAGGTGGGCTTTACCTTTGGCGAACGGTTCGCCGGGAAGAGCAAGGCGTCGCTGCGCGAGGGCGGGCGCTACCTGGCCCATCTCTGCCGGCTGCGCTTCAACGACGATGCCCTGCGCTTCTTGCGCTTCCTCATCATCGGGCTGAGCGGCCTGCTGGTGAACACACTCCTGCTGGCGGCGGCCACGGAAGGGTTGGGTCTGTTCTACCTCTGGTCCGCCGTGCTCGCCACGCAAGGCTCGACGCTCTGGAACTTCGCCCTGACCGAGGGCTGGGTGTTCTCCGACCGCCGCGCCGGCCAGTCGCGCTGGATGCGCCTGGCGATGTTCCTGGTCATGAATAATGCCGCCCTGCTGCTACGCGGGCCGCTAATGTATCTCTTGACCGATCGCCTGGGGATCTTCTATATCCTATCCAATGTCATCTCGCTGGGCGCGCTCATGGCCCTGCGCTATACCCTGGCCGACCGGCTGATCTGGTCGCAGTCGGCGCGCGAAAAGCACCTTGAGGGTCCCTTCAACTACAACATCCACGGCATCGTGACCGTCTATTCCGAGGTCTGGCTGCCCGAACTGGAACGCTTCCTGACGAGCGTCGCCAGTCCCGCCCCGACCATCCGCGTGCGCATCGGCACCGTGACCCGCGCCCGCAAGCAGGAAGCCACGCCCGCCGGCGCGCCGCGCCACCTGCGGTACACCGAGAGCACCGGCGTCCTGGGCTTCGGCATGGACGTGACCATGGGCGACACCATCGATGTGCTGGCCTCCCCGATCCTGCGGCACTCCCCGCACGTCCTGTATACCAACGTCGTCGAGCCGATCCTGCGCTGGACCTTCGTCGAAAAGGGCTACGCCCTGATCCACGGCGCCTGCATCGCGGTCGGCAAGGATGCCTACCTGGTCACGGCGCGCACCGACACCGGCAAGACCACGACCATGCTCAAAATCCTGGCCCGCCAGCGCCGGACGGTCGACAAGACCGCCTTCCTGTCGGACGACCTGACGCTGGTCGCCCCGAACGGCCAGGTGCTGTCCTATCCGAAGCCGCTCACCATCAGCTATCACACGGTAAAGGCGATTAACTCGGCCCTGCTGACCCGCGGCGAACAATTCGTGCTGCCCTTCCAGAGCCGCATTCACTCGCGTTCGGGCCGGCGGTTCGCCTTCCTGCTCACGCAGACCAAGCTGCCCGTCGCCACTATCAACACCATCATGCAGTGGGTCGTGCCGCCGCCCAAGTACCATGTCCAGCGGCTGGTGCCGAGCGTTAAAGTCACCCCGGAAGCCAAGCTGGTCGGTATGTTCGTGATCCAGCGCGGTGGCGAGGGCAATGTGATCCTCGAAAACGCCGAGGCGCTCGATATCCTCATGACCAACTGTGAAGACGCCTACGGTTTCCCGCCCTACCCGGCGATCAAGGATTTCCTGTACGGCTCCACGACCAGCAACTTGCAGCAGATCGAACGAAGCATCGTCCAGGAAGCGCTCCAATCGTGCCCGACGACGCTGCTGCGCAGCACGACCATGGACTGGGCTGAGCGGATCTCCGCTATGGTGAACCTCCCCACTGAACGGCGCGAGCCGGTGCTCGAGGCCAGTGGCGAGACCGCGACGGTGACTGCCTGAATGGCAACAGCGGTAAGGAATTGCCCGTCATGCTTCCATTCCATGCACGCCGCATCTGCTGTGCTGGTCTCATCGCTATCGCAATTTGTAGCTTAGTCAGCGTCGACGAAGTACAAGGCGCTCATGTAAATCCGATCGTACAGCCCAGTGTGGCGCGATCCCTCGACCTGACCGCAATCGCGGTCAGTGTCGAGGAGATCGACGTGTTATGGTCCGTCGCGCCGGGAACGGCGGGCGTGACCGGCTATACCGTGTGGCGCGACGACCAGTTGCTCGCCACGGTGGACGCCGGCACGCGCGCCTATGCCGATACCGCCGTGCACCCGGCTACCCGGTATCGCTACCGGGTGGCCGCGGTTGGCGGCGACTCCGCCCTGGCCGCGCCGGGGCCGGTCGAAGCGCAGACTCCGCCGCGCCCCGCCACTTCCGATACCCAACCGCCTACGCCGCCCGACGGCCTGACCGCCACGGCAACCGCCGCGGGCATCCTGCTCGATTGGTACCCGGCGAACGATAACACCGACATAACCGCCTACCGCATTTACCGCAACGGTCAGGAACTGACCACGGTCAAAGCCGGCGCGCTGCGCTATGTCGATGTCCAGGTGCAACCGGCCATGGCTTACACGTATACTATAATAGCGCTGGATGTGGTCGGCAATGCCTCGGTTCCCGCGCCCGCGGCCACCGCCCAGGTAACGGATGCGCCTATCGCCCAGGCCGGCGCGCCCGCGCCCCCCGCTCTCGCCGGCCCGGCGGCCTACAGCGCGCAGTTGCTCCGCTATCCCTACCTGACGGATGTGGTCGAGAACTACGCCACCGTCAACTGGGCGACGGACACCTCCGAGACAACCGGCCGTGTGACCTGGGGCCGGGCCAACAACGAGTCCTGCACGGCCCATAGCATGGACGCCATCAGTACAACCATCAGTGTCAACAGCGTGATTGAGTATCAATGGCGCGCGACCCTCACCCTGACTCCCAACACCCAATACTGCTACCGTGTGTATCTGGACAGCACGAACCTGCTGGGATCGGATCCCTCGCCGCGCTTCCGCACACAGGTGCGAGGCGACACCTTCACGCCCTATTCGTTCGCCGTCTTCGGCGACTGGGGCAGCGTGGACGACAACGGCAACAACTCCCACCAGGCGAACGTGATGGCGCGCATCGCCGCCAGCGGCGCGCGCTTTGCCCTGACCACCGGCGATAACGGCTATCCGGGGGGCAGCCAGGCGAACTACGGCGACCTGACCCAGCACGGTTCGGGTTTGAGCGGCATCTTCGGGCCGGCCTTCTGGACGCGGGCCGGCGCGAGCATCCCCCTGTTTCCCACCATCGGCAATCATGGCTTCGACCGGGCGGATCCCGACCATCCGCATTTCGTGAACTGGCCCCAGGACCAGGCCGTGGCTAGCTCAGCCGGGCGCTATGAACGCGAGACTTACTGCTGCCTGAACGGTACCGTGTCCGGCAACTATCCCAGCGCATGGTATGCGTTTGACGCCGGCGTCGCCCGCTTCTATGTGCTTGAAGCCAGTTGGAGCGACTTAAACATCGGCTCGGCCAGCCCCTATGAAAATGATTATGATTATCACTGGCGGCCCAGCACGGATGAATACCAGTGGTTGGCGCAAGATTTGGCCGACCATCCGACCGGCTTGAAATTCGCCTTCTGGCACTACCCGCTTTACTCGGATAACAGTACCGAAACGTCGGATACCTTCCTGCAGGGCGCGAGCAGGCTAGAAGGACTCTTGAGCAGCCATGGCGTTAATATCGGCTTTAACGGCCATGCCCATATCTATCAGCGCAACGTCCCGTCGGGGCCGAACGGCCTGATTACCTATGTCACGGGCGGGGGCGGGGCCAAAGTGGAACCGATTGGGGCCGGCATCGGATGCAGCGCAACCGACGCCTACGGCCTCGGCTGGAGCTACTCGGCGAACGGCGGCGCGGGCGGCGGCTACGCCTGTGGCGGCGCGCCGGTGCCCACCTCGCTGACCCAGGTGTTCCACTTCCTGCTGGTCACGGTCAACGGCGCGCAGGTCACGGTGGCCCCCACCGACGAGATGGGCCGCACGTTCGACGTGCAGACCTATAACTTCCCCGACTCCCTGCCGCCGACGCCCACGAGCACGCCCACACGCACCCCAACCAGCACGCCGACGGCGACGAACACGGCTACGCCGACGGACACGCCGACGAATACCCCGACGGACACGCCGACGAACACGCCGACGAACACGCCGACGCATACGCCGACCAAGACGCCGACGCATACGCCGACGCCTACCCCGACCCGAACATCCACCCGGACGCCCTCGCCGACGCGTACCGTCATCCACCCGCCCACACAGATCCCGACCGGGACGCCCACCGCTGTGCCGGCCTGTGTCTTCAACTTCAACGATGTGCCCGGCAGCAACCCCTTCTACGCCTATATCACTTGGATGGCGTGTCATGGGTATGTGTCCGGCTACTCCTGTGGGGCGCCGAATGAACCCTGTCCAGGCGCCTATTTCCGCCCGGTCGCCGACGTGACGCGCGGGCAGTTGCTTAAAATGGTGGTGAACGCCGCCGGTTGGTCCACGGCTCCACCGGCCACCGCAACGTTCGAGGATGTGTCGCCCGGCGATCCCTTCTATCCCTATATTGAAACCGGCGCCCGCCACGGCGTGATTAGCGGCTACACCTGCGGCGGGCCGGGTGAGCCATGTATGCCGCCCTTGAACCGGCCCTACTTCCGGCCGGCCCACAGCATCACGCGAGGCCAGCTTAGCAAGGTCCTGGCCCTGGCGCGCGGTTACGCGCTGCCCGCCCCGAACCCGCCGACCTTCCGTGATGTGCCTGGCGATCATCCGTTCTTCCGCTACATCGAAGCCATGACCGCGCATGGCATAGTGAGCGGCTATACCTGCGGGGGTGGGGGGGAGCCTTGCCCCGGCGCCTATTTCCGTCCCAATAACGACGCGACGCGCGGCCAGGTGACGAAGTTTGTCACCATCGCCTTTGGCGGGCCTTAGCGTTGCGGCACAGTAGAGGGGAGCGTACCGCATGAGTAAAGTCTACTCGTTGTCGGATACCCGGTCAGGAGTACGGCTCTGGCACGACTCGGTTTCCGCCGCCACCATCACCGATAGCCTGATCCTGGTTGGTGCCATGGGCCTGGGCCTCATCCTGCGGCTCTGGCAATTCAACCAGTTGGGCTTCAACACAGACGAGGCGGTCTATGCCGGGCAAGCGGCCGGCATTATCGACGACCCTAGCCTGAAGCCGTTTTTCCCGGTCTTCCGCGCCCACCCGATGCTGTTCCAGTTCCTGGTCTCGCTCGGCTTTCGCTTCGGCGTGGAGGACTGGATCGGGCGGGTGCTGGCCGTTGCCATCGGCCTGGCGACCGTCCTGCTGGCCTATCAATTGGGCACCTTGCTCTATGGCCGCCGCGCGGGCGTGTTCGCGGCGCTGTTGCTGGCCTTGATGCCCTATCACGTGGTCGTGACGCGCCAGATGCTCCTGGACGGGCCGATGACGTTTTGCACCACGCTCACGCTCTATGCGCTGGCGCGGTATGCCAAGACGCAGAAGGGGGCCTGGCTCTGCGCCACCGGGGTGGGGTTGGGCTTGACCTTCCTGACCAAAGAGACGGGCATGATCATGGCCGGCGCGGTCTTTGCGTTCCTCGCTCTGTCGCCGGAGATCCGCGTGCGCCTCCGCGACCTGGCCCTGGCGCTCGCCTGTATGGTGGTCCTCATCGCCACCTTCCCGGTGTCGCTGGCCCTGGCCGGGGGCGCCAAGACGGCGCAGAGCTACCTGGTCTGGCAGTTGTTCCGCCGCCCCAACCATGACTGGGACTTCTACCTGACCACCGCGCCCGTGGCAATGGGACTGCTGGTGCTGCTGGTCGCCGCGGCGGGCCTCTGGATGCTGCGGCGCGAGCGCACCTGGCGGGAGAAACTGCTCCTGGCCTGGATTATCGTGCCCGTGGTGTTCTTCCAGTTGTGGCCCACCAAGGGCTTCCAGTACCTGCTGCCCATCGCCCCCGCCGTCGCCGTCCTGGCCGCGCGGACGCTGAGCAGCCTCTCGATCCGGCGCTTAAACCCGCTGCACCGCTGGCGCTTCACTCTGCGCTGGCGCTTCACTCTGCGCTGGATGCAGGCCATTGTCGCCACTGTGCTGGCCTTGACCCTCCTGCTGCCCAGTTGGAATGCCGTGCAGGCATCTAGCGACAATCAGTTCCTGGCCGGGACCGGCGGCATCCCCGGTGGGCGCGAAAGCGGAGTCTGGATTCGGGATAATGTCCCGCAGGGCGCCAAGTTGATCACCATCGGCCCGTCCATGGCCAATGTGCTCCAATTCTACGGCCATCGCAAAGCCTATGGGCTGTCCGTCAGCCCCAACCCGCTGCGGCGCAATCCCTCGTATGACCCGGTCATCAACCCGGACCTACAGATCCGCAACAGCGAAATCCAATACCTGGTCTGGGACTCCTTCTCGGCCACGCGGTCGCCCTTCTTCGCCCAGTCCCTGCTCAATTACATTAATCGCTACCAGGGGCGCGTGATCCATACGGAGTCGGTGCCGGTGCCGACCGCCGCGGGCGGCACCAGCGAGTCGCCCGTCATCGTGATCTACGAGGTGCATCCATGAACCGCTTCCGTATTGCCGGCCGGCTCCTGGGTCTCGTGGCGCTCGGCCTGACCCTGGGCGCGCCTGCCGTCGGTTATGCCGCCGGGCCGCCCGATCCAGCGCAGGCGAAAACGCCGATCAAGCACCTGGTGGTGCTGATGCAAGAACAGCACTCGTTTGACAACTATTTCGGCACCTATCCGGGGGCCGCCGGCATCCCGGACGGGGTCTGCATGCCGCTCAATCCCCTGGATACGAGCAACAAGGACTGTGTGAAGCCCTTCCATCTGGCCGACACGGCCTTGAAGGCGCCCGCCAATATCCCCAGCACCTTCCAGTTGCAGTACCGCGACGGGCACATGGACGGGTTCATCAACGCCTTCCGGCAGGTGGGCAAGACCGGCACCAGTGTGATGGGGTACTATGCCGAGCCGGATATCCAGTACTATTGGAATCTGGCCGATCAGTATCTCCTGTTCGACCACTTCTTCAGCGCGGCGGCGGCCGGCAGCGTCACCAATCATATGTACTGGGTGGCCGGGGCCCCCGGCACCACGAACGACCAGTTGCCCGACGCGGGCTGGGGCGACTTGCCGACCATCTTCGACCGCTTGCAGGCGCAGGGCGTCTCCTGGAAATTCTACGTGCAGAACTACGATCCCAGCCTGACGTACCGGCACCGGGAGCATGGACCACGCGATACGCAGATTGTGCGCGTGCCGCTGCTGGCCTTCGACCGCTTCATCGACGACCCCGCGCTCGCCGGGCACATCGTCGATCTCAACACCTACTATGCTGATGTCCGCAACGGCACGCTGCCCGCCGTGGCCTACATCGCCCCGCTGGGCGCCAGTGAGCAGCCGCCGGGCGATGTCGGGGCCGGCCAGCGCTTCGTGAAGGGCCTGGTCGATACGCTGGTCAAGAGCGACGCCTGGGACAGCTCGGCATTTATCCTCACCTACGATTACTGGGGCGGCTGGTACGACCATGTCGCGCCGCCGCAGGTCGACGCCTATGGCTACGGCTTCCGCGTGCCGACCCTGCTCGTCAGCCCGTACGTGCGCAAGGGCGCGATCGACAGCACGACCTATGACGTGACCTCGATCCTCAAGTTCATCGAGGACAATTACGGGCTGAAGCCGCTCGCCACCCGTGACGCCCAGGCGACGAGCATCGCCAAGGCGTTCAATTTCGCCCAGGCGCCACGGGTGCCGCAAATTATTTCGCTGGACCCGCCCGCGGGCACCCTGGCCGGGCCGCGCCGGGTCGTTCTGGAACTGTCCTACGGCGGGGCGTTAGTCATTGCCGCCCTGGTGATCGCCTGGGCGGCGTTTGGGGCGCGGTTCCGGGTGCGCTCGATCTACATTCGATCGCTATCGGCCAAGCTGCCTTCGAGGAAGGATGGTAAGCGATGAACTATCGACTGCAACTGCTGCGTACGCCTCTGTTGCTACTCGCGCTGGCGCTGCTGACGCTGCTCGGCGCGCGGGTAGCCCAGGCCGGCCAACGCCCCGAGAAGGGCAGCGAGCATACGACCACGGTGCTCACGATCCAACTGCCCGTGTCTCACGACAGCGGGCGGCACGCGCCCGTGGTGGCCCACCTGGCCAAGAGCACCGGCGAACCCATCGGCGGCATCACCATTGTCTTCTTCGTCGACTCCCAGCGCGACGGCCAGGC
>JAICKM010000516.1 GCA_025927935.1 Chloroflexia bacterium
CCCAGCGCCGAGATGCCGAGTTGCACCGCCGCCACCCCAATGCTGTACTTATCGGTAAGCGCGTTCTGGTGGACAAAGCCGGCCTGGGTCAGCGTTTCCAGCAAACGGTAGGTCGTACTGGGACTCCAGGCGAGCGTGCCGGCCAGGGGGCGCACACCATGTTCGCCGGGATGCCGCGCCAGATATTGCAGCAGGGCGAGAGCGCGTTCGACACTGGATTGGGTTGCCATACAGCAGGTTCCCTCGCGCCGCAGATGCCGGCGGCGCGGTAGTCCGGACTAAACTGGAACAGTGTTCCAGAGTGTAGGCCATCCAAGGGCACTTGTCAAGCACCGGACGGGCCGTTCGCGCTATGTTATTCGCGCAACGATATTGACAAACTGGTAAGGATGCTCTAAACTCTGAAACACTGTTCCACATCGCCGCCATACACCGGTGTGGAGGCACGGCAACGGGGCATCCGGATCGCCAGAGAGGAGGAACACGGTCGAGTAAAGAAAAGCTTACCGGGGTACAGCGTGTGAGGTTGCACTTTTTCTAGAGACGAATATTGGCTCTACCCAAAGGAGGAACCCGTGAAACGTACCCATTTGTTCACGCTCTTCAGCATGGCTGTCGTCGCTATGTTGATCCTCAGTGCCTGCGGTACCGAAAGCGCATCCACTGCGACTCCTGCTACCAGCGGCAGCACCGACACCACCAGCGCCTCGGGCGGGCTGCCGAAGCTCGCCAAGAAAGACAAATACAAGGTCGGTTTCTCGCAGACGGTCAGCGATAATCCGTGGCGCCTGGCCGAGACGCAGAGCATGAAAGATGAAGCGGCCAAGCGCGGCTGGGAAATTGTCGTGACCGACGCGGGTGGCTCCGCCGCCAAGCAGGTCGCCGATGTCGACTCGCTGATTGCCCAGAAGGTAGACGCGATCTTCCTGGCTCCGCAGGAAGAGAAGCCACTCGTCCCAGCCGTCATGAAGGCCAAGGCCGCCGGTATCCCGGTCATCTTGCTGGACCGCAGTGTTGACCCGACGCAGGCCCAGGGCGGGCGCGATTATATCACCTTCATCGGCTCGGATTTCGTGAAGGAAGGCCAGCGGGTCGCCGAATGGCTGATCAAGAAGACGGGCGGCACCGCTAAGATCATCGAACTGGAAGGCACCACCGGCTCGTCGCCGGCCAATGACCGCAAGAAGGGCTTTGACGAAGCGATCAAGAGCCAGCCGGGCATGCAGATTCTAGCCTCGCAGACCGGCCAATTCAACAGCGACAAGGGCCGTGAAGCGATGGCGACGCTGTTGCAGGCGCACCCGGACGTCACCGTTGTCTACGCGCACAACGACGAGATGGCGATTGGCGCGATTGCTGCCCTCGAAGCGGCCGGCAAGAAGCCCGGTCAGGACGTGACTGTCGTCTCGGTGGACGGCGAGAAGGACGGCCTGCAGGCGATCATCGACGGCAAGCTGGGCGCGACCTGCGAGTGCAGCCCCCGGTTCGGCCCCAAGGCATTCGATACGCTGGTGTCCTACGCCAACGGCGAAACGATCCCGCCGCAGATCATCAACCCGGACAACTTCTTCGACGCGACCAACGCCAAAGACAACATCGCCAACTCTTACTAAAGCAAGCCAACGGCGCCGGTAACCTCCGTGCGATGGAAGTTACCGGCGCTGACCGGCAAGCGGGCCGGCCGGTGCCGCCGGTCCGCCGCGGAGTCCGCCAGCGAGGTGCCTTGTGGAACAGGCCGAACCGCTCCTCCTGATGGAGGGAATCAGCAAAAGCTTTCCCGGCGTGGTTGCCCTGCGGGATGCCGCGTTGCGGGTGGAGCGCGGCGAGGTGCATGCCCTGATCGGGCAGAACGGCGCCGGGAAATCGACGCTTATTAAGATACTGACGGGCGCCTACCGGCGGGATGCGGGCAGCATCCTCTTCGACGGGCGCCCGGTTGATTTTCACTCGCCCTTCCAGGCCCAGGCCGCCGGTGTCAGCACGATCTACCAGGAAGTCAACCTCGTCCCCTTCCGTTCCGTGAGCGAGAACATCTTCATGGGCCGTGAGCCGCGCCGCTGGGGACTCGTCGATTGGCGGCGCATGCACGCCGAGGCCCGCGCGCTCCTGGAGCGCTTCGGCATTCGGGTCGATGTCACCCAGCCGTTGCTGAACCTGAATGTTGCCATCCAGCAGATGGTCGCCATCGCGCGAGCCGTCTCCGTGCAGAGCAAGCTGGTGGTCATGGACGAGCCGACATCCTCGCTGGACGAGCGCGAGGTGGCGACGCTCTTTGACGTGATCCGGCAGCTTAAGCGGGATGGCGTGTCGGTGATCTTCGTCAGCCACCGGCTTGATGAACTGTATGCCGTGTGCGACCGGGTCACGATTATGCGCGACGGGCAGACCGTTGCCGACCAGCCAATCGCCGGCATCAGCAAGCTGGAGTTGGTCGCGCGCATGCTGGGCAAAGACCTGACCGAAGTGCGGCGCGAAGGGGCGACCGGTTTCGGCGAGGCGGTCCACCAGGCGGATCGGCAGTTGCTCGACGCGCAAGGGTTGCGGGGCGGCCACAAACTCCACGGAGTGGACCTCAGCGTGCGGGCCGGCGAAATCGTGGGCCTGGCCGGGCTGCTCGGCTCAGGGCGCAGCGAGGTGGCGCGGGCGATCTTCGGCGCCGATACAATCGAAGCGGGCGAGGTACGGGTGGTCGGGAAACCGGTACGCTTCCGTTCGCCCGCCGATGCGATCCGCGCCGGGATCGGCTTTTGCGCCGAAGACCGCAAAACCGACGGGGTCATCCCCTACATGTCGGTGCGCGACAACCTGACTCTGGCGCTGCTGCCTGTGCTCGCACCGCGGGGCATCGTCGATCACGGCAAGCAGCAGGCGATTGTGGACGAGTTTATCAAGCGTCTGGGGATCAAGACCTCGGGTCCCGACCAGAAGATCCGCGAACTGTCGGGCGGCAACCAGCAGAAGGTGCTGCTGGCCCGCTGGCTTTGCCTGCAACCCCGGCTGCTGATCCTGGACGAACCCACGCGCGGGATTGACGTGGGCGCCAAAGCCGAGATCCAGGCGATTATCAACAAACTGGCCGGCGAAGGGCTGGGCGTGCTGATGATCTCATCCGAACTGGAGGAATTGACCGAGGGTAGCGACCGGGTCGTGGTCCTGCGCGATGGCCGCAGCGTCGCCGAATTGCCCCACGCTGCGATCAGCGAAGACGCGATCATGGCGGCGATGGCGCACAGCCCGGCGGCGCCCGAGGCGGAGGAGGGAGTGGCGCATGGCTAACATTGACACCACTGTCCCGCGCCCGGCCCGCCGGCCGCTCCTCCCCGCGCGGTTTCGTGATGTGGGGCAGACCTATGGCGCGCTGCTGGCCCTGCTGGCGCTCATCGACTACAATGTCGTCTTCACGCCGAATTTCCTCAACCCGTTCACCGTCAACGTGAACCTGACCCAGGTCGCCACTATCGTCATCGTCGCCGTCGGCATGACGCTGGTGATCGCGACCGGCGGGATTGACCTCTCGGTCGGCGCGCTGATGGCGATTGCCGGTGCCCTGGCGCCACTCATTTTCAATAGCTCCATTCCTCTGCTGAACAACGCGGCGGTCGGCATCCCGCTTGCCTACGTAGTGCCGGTGCTGGTGGCCGGCCTTTTCGGGCTGTTCAACGGCAGCCTGGTGGCCTATTTCCGCATCCAGCCGATTATCGCCACACTCGTGTTGTTTATTGCCGGGCGCGGGATCGCACAAGTGCTGACGAATGGCAACCTCCAGACGTTCCAGAACCCGGCCTTCCAGTTTATCGGCATGGGCCGGCCGTTGGGCATCCCCTTCCAGGTGATCCTAATGCTGATTATCGTCGCCCTCGTCACCTGGGTCATGCGGGCCAGCACGTTTGGGCGCCAGGTGCTGGCCGTGGGCGGCAATGAAGGGGCCGCGCGCCTGGCCGGCGTGCCGGTGCGCCGTGTCAAGCTGGCCGTTTACGCCGTCAGCGGGCTGCTCTCCGGCATCGCCGGGCTGATCGTGATCGCGATTAACTCATCGTCCGACGCTAACAATGTCGGGCAGGGGATGGAACTCGACGCGATTGCCGCCGTCGCCGTGGGCGGGACGCCGCTCACCGGGGGCCGGGCCAGCATCATCGGCACGCTAATCGGCGCGCTGATCATGCAACTGATCCGCTACACCTTGCTCGCCCACGGCATCCCCGACGCGGCCGCATTGGTGGTCAAAGCGGGCATTATCCTGGCCGCGGTCTACATCCAGCGCCCGCGCCTGGTCTAAAGGGAGGAGACCACCGCTCATGGCTACGGTAGAGACAGAGGCGCCCGGTCGCACGCCTTCTCCCGCGCTGGCACGGGCCACCAGCATCCTGCAACGGCAGGGCGTGCTCGTCGCCCTGGTCCTGCTGCTCCTGTTCGGGACGTTGCGCTACGACAATTTCCTCTCCACTTATAACATTTCGACGCTGCTGCGCTACAATTCGATGTTCGGGCTGATCGCACTGGGCATGACCTTTGTGATCATCACAGGCGGCATCGACCTCTCGGTCGGCGCGGTGGCCGCGCTCGGCAGCGTGGTGGCCGCCCTGGTCAGCCCGGCGGGCCTGCTCCCCGCCACGGCGGCGGGCGTCCTGGCCGGGACGCTGGTCGGGTTCCTCAGCGGGGTGATTATCGCGCGGCTGAACATGCTGCCCTTTATCGTCACCCTCGCCATGCTCCTGGCCGCGCGGGGTCTCGCACTCATCTTCGGCAACAACACCTCCGTCGGCGTCTCACCCGACAGCGGCTTCACCTATCTGGGCCAGGGCGACTTCCTGGGGTTGCCCGTCCCCGCCGTCATTATGATCGCCGCCTACCTGATCGGGGCGGTTGTGCTCAATCATTCAGCGTACGGACGGCACATTCTGGCCGTGGGGGGCAACGAGGAGGCCGCGCGCTTGATGGGCTTACCGGTGGATCGCATTAAGATCGCCGTGTATACGCTCAGCGGCGCGCTGGCCGGGCTGGCGGGCGTGATTCTTGCTGCGCAATTCGGGGCCGGGCAGCCGGCGGAGGGGGTCGGCTGGGAATTATCCACCATCGCCGCGGTCGTAGTCGGCGGCACGCTGCTGACCGGGGGCATGGGTACCGTGGGCGCGACGCTGGCGGGCACCTTGCTGCTCGGCCTGATCTTCAACATCTTGAACTTCGAGAACGGGCAGGGGATGATCAGCTTGAGTGTCTTCTGGCAATCGGTCATTCGTGGCGC
>JAICKM010001065.1 GCA_025927935.1 Chloroflexia bacterium
AAGGCGTGGCGGATGTTTTTGTCGAATGTCGATTGTTGTCCATAATTGCGTAACACGCACTCCTTAGCTGACCTGAACTCCCTGCGGCCCCAGGCATGGGACCCGGCCTCAGTATAGCACAATGGCCCGATTTCGTCCCCTGCCGGGGCGCCCGGCCCGTCGCACGGGGCCGGGCAACCGAGGCCAATCCCTTCCGCACAAGCTAAGATGCAGTAATTTTCGGGATTCGATGTTATTACTGATGTACGCGTACAATAGAGTAGACCCCAACAAGCCCGATATCGACCGACCAGAAAGACCGCGAGATGAGGAAACGGCCGGAATGACTTTAGACGACGAACAACAATTGCTTGTGCTGGCCCGCCAGGACCCGCAGGCGTTTCACTGGATCTATCAGCACTACTTGCCGCGGCTCTACGCCTATGTCCGCTACCGGGTCGAGCGCACGCAGGACGCCGAAGACCTGGTCGCCGAAACCTTTCTGCGGGTCGTGGACGGCCTGGACCGCTTCGAGTGGCGCCACGAAGGCAGCTTTGCAGCGTGGCTCTTCCGCATCGCCCACAATAGCATCAGCAACTTCCACCGCGAACATGCCCGTCTGGATTACACCCACACGCCGGAGGAGTTGCCGGAACCCATGGCGAACGGACCGCTGCCCGACGACATCGTGCTGCGCAAGGAACTGTTTGCCGATCTGCACCGGCTGATCGCGACGCTGTCGCCGCGCAGGCGCGAGGTGATAACACTGAAGTTTTTCGGCGGGCTGCAAAACCGCGAGATCGCCGTCGTGCTGGGCCTGGACGAGCGGACCGTGGCATCCCATCTCTGCCGGGCGCTGGAAGACCTGTACGCACGCTACACGCACATGGAAGATAGGGTGAGCAAACCATGAACGACTCTCAAGATAAGGCCGAGCGCGACCGGCGCCTGCTGGCGATGATGGACGAACTACCGGCCGGCGCGGGACCGGCTGCGCCCACGGGCGAGCCGCTGCACGACTTTGCCGCGCTGCTGGCCGGGGCCGCGCCCCAACCGGATCCCACCTTCCGGCAAAAGCTGGATGCCCGGCTCACCACCGCCGTCCGCGAGCGAGCCGGCCGCCCGACCCCGCGCCCGCGCCCCGCCGGGGAGCCAGGTCCCGCCTTGCGCGGCAACGCGGGGTGGAGCAAGCTGTTCCGACCGGCGGCCGGCGCAATGCGCGGACTGGCCGGCGGGGCGTTGATTATCCTGCTGATCGCCGGGTTGGGGGCGCTGCTCGAAGCGCGGCGGGGCGGCGGGTTTGGTGGCGGGCAGACGTCCACTCCAAGGCCAACCGCGACAGCCCTGCCCACACCGGGTCCCGACACCCCACTGAATATGGACTGGACGGTAATCCTGGAACCGCAAGCGGCGGGCAGCACACGCGCGGCGGCGCTGGACTGGGCGCCGGGCGGGCGGCAATTCGCCGCCATCACCCACGAGGGGATCATCACAGTGTGGGACATGGTGGCGCACCGCCGGCAGACGATCACTAGCACTCTGGATGGCGGCCCGGCCTACCTGGCCTGGTCGGCTGGCGGCAGTGGCCTTGCCGCCTGCTGTTATCGTGCCGCGCCCAGTACCGCGCATATCATCCTCTGGGACCCGGCCACGGGGCAGCAACAGGGGAGCCTGGACAGCGGCGCCGACAGCGTGACGGCCCTGGCCTGGTCGCCGGACGGGCAGATCCTGGCCTGGAGCGACGGCTGGTCGATTCAGCGGTGGAGTAAC
>JAICKM010000231.1 GCA_025927935.1 Chloroflexia bacterium
CGCCTCTTCCTGTATGCCACCCAGGCCGGGCTGCTGGACCTGCATTGGGATGTGCTGTGCCCCAACTGCCGGGTGGCGAAGGCACAGGTCAGTAACCTGGCGGACCTGGAATTAACGGCCCACTGCGACACCTGCAATATCCGCTATGATGTGAACTTTGACGAGTATGTTGAGTTGCGATTCACGGTGAGCGGCGCCGTGCGTGAGGTGCTGGATGCCAGCTTTTGCATCGGCGGGCCTTACCAGACGCGGCACATCGTCGCCCAGTTCCGCCTGGCCCCTGGCGCCGGGCGCACGCTGCCGCCGGTCCTGCCGCCGGGCACCTACCGCTGGCGCACCCGGCAGCGTACCGAACGCGGGACCTTCCATATCGATCCCGCGGGTTCCGGGAGCGTGGCGGACTACCGTTTCACAGCCGGCGGCGTCACCGCGCCCGATGCCGAACCGCGCCTGGGGCCGCAGGCCGAGTTGCACTTTGAAAATGCCGGACCGGACGAACTGCTCTTGATCCTGGAGAATGCCGATTGGGGCAACGAAGGCGTGAGCGCCGCGCTGGTCACGTCGTTGCAGGAATTCCGCAACATGTTCTCCTCGCAGGTGCTGGCGCCGGGCCTGGGCGTTTCCGTGAAGAACCTGACCGTGCTGTTCAGCGACCTCAAGGACTCCACCGTGATGTATGAGCGCTTCGGCGACTCCCCGGCCTACGCCCGCGTCCGTGACCACTTCGTCATCCTCACCGACGCGATCACGGAGCACAATGGCGCCCTGGTCAAGACCATCGGCGACGCGGTGATGGCCGTGTTCCGCGTGCCCGCCGATGCGGTGGCCGCGTGCCTGGCGATTCAGGAGCGCATGGCCGTCCGGAACCAGGGGATGCCGCCCGAGGCCCAGTTGCTGGTCAAGCTGGGCCTGCATAGCGGGCCGTGCATCGCCATCAACGCGAACGAGGTGCTCGACTACTTCGGCTCCACCGTGAACACGGCGGCGCGCGTGCAGGGTGCCAGCCACGGTGGTGACGTAATCCTGACCGCGGCGGTGTATGACGACCCAGCAGTGCGCGAATTGCTGAGCGGTATTCCGATCGTGACGTTCGACACCACCCTCAAGGGTTTGTCGCAGCGCTTCACGCTCTACCAGGTGTTGCCGCCCGCGTCCGGCGCTCCGCAGGCGTTACCGGCTGTCGCCGTCTCCGCTTCATGAGGATAGGGCGCGCGCTTCGTCTGGGGGTCATCCTGCTCGCCTTTCTCGCGTCCGGGTGCCTGGGGCCGGCGCCCACCGCCGTGCCTTCGCCCACGCCGCTGCCGCCCACACCGCGCCCGGCCCTGCCGCTGCCCATCCTGCCGGTGCCCGCCACCGCCGAGCCGACCAGCGTGAGCAACGGCGCGCTCTACGCCACCCTTGCCGTGCCCCATTTCCGCATCCGCTATCTCGCCGCCGATTCCGCCGATGTCGCCGCCTTGCCCGCCGTGATCACCGCGCTGGAGAAGAGCTACGGCAACCTGGCCGGGCTATTCGGCGACGCGCCCGATTATCCCATCCCGATCCAGTTCGAGCACGACCCCGGCGTGGCCCACGTGGAGACGGCGGGCATTGTGCTCTACCGCCGCGACGAGTCGCCCCTGTACGTGGGGCAGGTGACGCACGCGCTCACCCATGTGTTCACCGGCTATACCGGCTATCCCTTCTTTGAAGAAGGGTTGGCGGTGTATGCGACGATGCTCTATGACGGCCCGGCCCCCTGGCCCCTGAACGGCGTGCCCGCCGGGCGCCAGGTCGCTGGCTTCCTCGACGGCAAGACCTATACGCCGCTGGCCGATGCCTTCAAATATACGGGCCTCGGCAAGGCCGAGTACAGTACATTGTCGAGCGGGGCGGACACCGGGCCAATCTACCTGGAAGCCGGGGCCTTCGCCCAGTTCATGATCGCCCGCTACGGGCTGGACGCCTATCGCGCACTCAGCTTGCAGCCCAATCCGGCGGCGGGCGTGCCGGTGCCCGGCCAGGTCCCCGATCTGAAGACGCTAGACGCGGCCTTCCAAAGCTGGCTGCGCACGCCCGCTGCCGCTGCCGTGCCGCCGGTGCCCGCGCTGCGCTTGCCCGCGCCCACGCCCGTCGCCCCTGGTCCGCCGCCTGATGCCGCCGCCTTGCTGACCGCCGCCGTCCAGAAGTGGGGCCAAGCGCGCGGCGTCCGCTTTACCATCAGCAAACTCGGCCACGGCGAGTGGCTGGCGCCCGACTACCTGCACCTCTTCGTCGAACGCGCGGAGGACAAGGGCGAAGTGGTGGTGCTGGGTGACGTAGCCTACAGCCGCCAGGGTAGCGAATGGACCCGCCTGCCGCCCGCGCGCACCCCCGAGTCCGGCCTGGCCGCCACCTGGGTCGCCATCGGCGACGCGGCCCGCCCGGCGAGCGCGGTGCGCCCGGAGACGCTGGATGGCCGGGCGGTTTGGCGCGCATCCTACTTCCTGGCCGATACGCCGGACGTGGGCCGCTACAAAGTCGGCGGCAACAGCTTTATCACCGTCTGGTTTGGCATGGATGATAAGCGGGTCTATCGTCTGGTGGGGCCGGGCTATGATGAGCGCTTCCAGGACTGGGATGCGCCCATCGAGAAGCTTCAACCCGCGCCCGATGGTGCGAGATAGGCGCGTAACTCCCCGACCAGGGCGGCAGCGGGCGCGAAGCCCAGTTCCTGCGCCCGCTCGAAGCAGGGCAGCGCGTCGTCGCGCCGCCCGTGCGCGGCCAGGATCGTCCCCTTCTGGAACCAGGCTTCCGGCAGGGTGGGATCGAGGGCCAGCGCCCGGTTGTAGGCGGCCAGCGCATCTTCCCAGCGCCCACGCCCGGCCAGGTTCGCCGCGCTGCGGATCCAGGCGGTGCTGAATAGGGGATCGATGCTCAGCGCCCGATCATAGGCCAGCAGCGCATCGTCGTAGCGCCCGTAGCCTTCCAGGCGTTGCCCCTGGTACAACCAGGCGCGCGGGCAGGGGGTGTGCAGCGCCAGCGCCTGGTCATAAGCCACCCGCGCCTCGGTGGCCTGGCCCAGCGCTTCCAGGCTGCGGCCTTTGCCGCACCATGCGTCCCCCGACGCCGGGCGGATCGCCAGTGCCCGCTCGAATGCGAAGAGGGCTTCTGTGTGCCGCCCAAAATCGGCCAGCACGCGGCCCTTGTGGCACCAGGCCGCCAGGTCCAGCGGATGCGCGACAATGGCGGCATCGGCGGCGTTCAGCGCCGTCCGCTGCATCTGCGCGAGATAGCCGGCGGCCAGGGGATGGCCCAGCCGGCGGGCGTGTTCCAGGCAGGGCACGGCCTCACCGGGCCGCTCCATCCCGGCCAGCAGCACGCCCTTGCTGAACCAGGCGTCGGCCCAGGTAGGATCGAGGCCGAGCGCGCGATTATAGGCCGCCAGGGCGTCCGGCAACTGGCCTTGCGCGTCCAGCAAGACGCCTTTGTTGTACCAGGCCTGGGCGTACTCGGGATCGAGCGTCAGCACCCGGTCGTAGACGGCCAGTGCCTCGTCCCAGCGTCCGGTGCGCCCCAGAACTAGCGCGCGGTTATACCAGGCGGGCACCGACAGCGGTTCGCGGGTCAGCGCCCGCTCGAACTGGGCCAACGCCTCGGCGGGCCGATCTTCGGCGGCCAGGCGGGTGCCGGTATTAATCAGTTCGGAGACGCTCGGTTCGAAAATCTCGCCGACCCGCTTCGGCGCCGCGAACCGGCTCAGGAAGCCCACGTCCGATCTCCCCCTTCAACTCCAGTTCGTCCTTCAACCCGAGGCCGGGCCAACGTGCGGGGCGGCGATGTGCAATGCGGGGTCGATGGCGCCACTATTATACTACGGCTGAGCTACCCTGTGGGGCAGGAGCTAGCGCGCGGGCGGCGCGACTCGGGAAGAAAGCAACTCGGAGGTGGGTGCGGTGCTGTCCCAGACCAGGCTGGGCCGGTCGCGGGCGGTCACGGCGACCGCGCAGTGGGTCATCTCCGCCTGGCGTAGGGGGCCGGCCACGGTGGCGTGGGCCAGCGCCGGTGTGTTGTTGGTGGCCGAGAGGTGGGCCAGCCAGATCGTGCGCGGGCGCCCGGCCTGGGCGAGATCAAGGACCAGCCGCGCGGCGTCGGCGTTCGCCAGGTGGCCGCGCGGTCCGGCCACGCGCCGCTTGAGCGCGGGCGGATAGGGGCCGCGCCATAGCCGGTCGAGATCGTGGTTCGCTTCCAGCACCAGCAGATCGGCGGCGGCCAGCGGCGCGGCAATGCTCGGCGTATCGATGCCCAGGTCCGTGCAGATGCAGACGTGCTTGCCTTCCGCCTCGATCCAGAAGCCCACCGTGTCGGCGGCATCGTGCGAGACGGAGAACGTGCGCACCGTCACCGGCCCGACCCGGCATTCGCCGCCCACCGGCAGCATCACCTGCTCGGCGGGCGTGCCCAGCACGTCGACCCCGGCGATGAACGTGGCGGCATTGGCGACCACCGGGATGCCGTGGCGGCGCGACAGCGCCCCGGCACCGCGCACATGGTCGATATGCTCGTGGCTGACAAAAATGGCCGAAAGCGTGCCCGGCGCGATATTGCGCATCCACAGGTGGCGCTCCAACGCCGGGGCCGGGATTCCGGCATCCAGCAGCAGGCTCGTCGTCCCGGCCTCCACCAGAAACGCATTGCCCGAGCTCCCACTCGCCAGCGATGTAACGCGCACCCGCTTGTCCTCTCTAGATCCGCAGACCCGGCATTCTTCGGTCCGCGCGGGCCGGTTTCAAACCGGCCCTTACACCACAATGCTCGGCCCTGAAACCGGTCCCGTCCGTGGTTCCCCGGCCTACGCAGGCCGGGTTGAAACCGGCCCCTACACCGCGATCGGAGACGCCGGAATCCGGTCCGGCGCCGATCTGTCTCTTGACCGGGCCGGTTTCAACCCGGCCCGGTCAAGATCAACCCGGCGTCCGGCTATCGGCATAGGCCCGCAGGCGCGCGGGCAGGTCGTTCAACGAATCGATCTGTATGTCCACCTGGGCCGCCTCCGCCCGCAGGGCGTGTAAATAGCCCCACGGCCCGCGCCGCAGAAAGACCGCCGCCATCCCCGCCGCCCGCGCGGGCAGCACGTCGTTGTCCAGCCGGTCGCCCACGTAGGCGATCCGCTCCGGTGCCGTGCCCGCCGCCGCGGCGACGCGGGCGAAGAACCCGGGCGCCGGCTTCTCCACGCCCCAGCCCGCCGACGACGCAATCACGTCCACCGGCAAGCCCATCGCTTCCAAGATCCCCTCGGTACGCTCCGGCTGGTTGCCCGCCAGCCCGATGCGATAGCCCGCGGCGCGTATGGCCTGAAGACAGGGCAGGGCATCGGGGTAGAGATCGCGTGCATCGAAGCCCTCGAAGTCGCCCGCCGCCCGGCGGGCCGCCCGCTCCCGCGCCAGGTCGATGCCGGGCCGGACGATCTCGAAAACGCGCGTGTGGTGCTCCCCGCGCTCGATTACTCCGCCCAGCACGCCGAAAAACGTCAGGTGCGGCACGCTCAGCCAGTCGGCCCACGCCGCCCAGAGCCGGGTCTCATTGACCAGCGTCTCGCCCACATCAAAGAATACGGCTTCGAGCATGCGCGCCTCATGATCTACTTCCTGGTGTCACCTATAACGATAGGACAAACGTTCGAGTTTGTCAAGTCCTCATCCTCGAGACCGTTCCTAAATCCACCGCGAAGGAATGAAGAACGCGAAGATTATTGATGTTAGTTGTGTTCTTCGCACCCGTTGAGTCTTCGCGATGCGAAGTCCGGGTGTATCACCAGATGCTAGACAATAATAACCTTCGCGCGGTGCCGAAAATCGCTGCCGTGGCGCCCGGCGGCACTCAGGCGGGCACGATGGTGATGCCGAGGGCGCGGTAGATGTCCAGCACGTCGGCGGGCACCGACCGCTCAGTGACGAGATGCGTTAGCTCGGAGAGGGGACCGACAATGTAGGGTGCCGCCGTGCCCAGCTTTTCAGCCGAGGCCAGCGCCACCACCTCCGCCGCGCTGGCGATCATCGCTCGCTTGACATAACATTCTTCCAGCTCCGGCGCGCTGATGCCCACCTCCGGGTGCAGGCTGCACACGCCGAGCATGCACAGGTCGGCGCGCACATGGGCGAGCGCATCGACCGTAGGCGCGCCGACCGTGACCCGCGCGCTCTTGAGCAGCCGCCCACCCAGCAGGATCACCTCGACCGCCGGATGCTCGGCCAGGGCCACGGCGATGGGCGGGCTGTTGGTAATCACCGTGGCGCGCAACGCGGGTGGCAGGTGCTCGGCCACCTGGAGGGTGGTCGTCCCGCCGTCCAGGATGATTACCTGGCCGTCGCGCACCAACGCGGCGGCGGCCTGGGCAATGGCCGCTTTGGCGGCGGACGCCTGTTCGCGGCGCGCGCTGTAACTGGCCGCCGGGGTGCGCGGCAGCGCCCCGCCGTGCACGCGCAACAGCAGGCCCGTGTCCGCCAGGTCGCGCAAGTCGCGCCGGATCGTATCCTCGGACGTGCCGAGGGCGGCGCTCAATTCGGAGGCGACCACTTTGCCCTCGCGGCGTAAGGTGTCAAGGATGCGCTGCTGGCGCTCTTCTTTTAACAAGGATCGGGGGGTCTCCATCTTTCGCCCTATTTTTCTCTATCGCCATTGACTCTGCCGGGTTTGTGCAGCTATAATCGTGTTATTGCATTATATTGCATGTTTCTGCGGGTTGTCAATTGCCGGTATGCCGCCGGCTACCGATAAGAGGGATCAGGAAGAAGGGTATGGCGCGAACGAGTACACGCGAACCGGCTGGGCGCCGGGCGTTGATCGCAAACACGATATTGGCTTTTTTTGCCCTGGGTGTCAGCGGCGCCTGCCTGGGTCCGGCGTTGCCCTGGCTGACACAGCGCTGGGGCGTGCGCCTGGACGAGGGCGGCGCCCTGTTCACGGCCCTGTTCGCCGGCTCCTGTATCACCGTGGCGCTATCGGGGCTGCTGCTGGACCGCATCGGTCGCAAGCCGATGCTGGTCACGGGCCTAGCCTGCATGACCGTCGGGCTGCTTGGCATCGCCACGGCGCCCAGCCTGGGCATCGCCCTGGCCTGGACCTTCCTGCTCGGCCTGGGCTGGGGCTGCCAGGACGTGACCTTGAATGTCTTCGTCGCCGACCTCTATCCCGAAGACCGTAACGCCGCGCTGAACCTGACCAACGTCTTCTTCGGCCTGGGCGCGCTGGCCGGACCGCTTGCCGTGGGTGCCGCCTTGACTACCGTTGATAGCCCGCAGCCGGTCCTGCTGCTGCTGGCGGCGCTGGCGGCGCTGGCCGTGATCTTTTTCCTGGTCTTGCGCTTCCCGCCGATGCCCGCGGCCCTGCCGGGCACGAGCGCGGGGCGCCGCGGGTTGGGCGTCTTGCGCGAGGGCTACGTGCTGCTGACCGCGCTGATGTTCTTCCTGTATGTAGGTCTGGAAATCGGCTTTGGCGGCTGGGCCTACAGCTTCGCCATCGAGGGCGCGCACCTGGAGGCGGGCATTGCGGCGCTAGTCGTGTCGGTCTACTGGATCGCCTTCACCGTGGGGCGCGCGGCGGCGGGCTTTGCCAGCCGGCGTTGGCCGGGCGCCGAACTAGTCTGGGGCGGCGCGCTCTGTGGCGCCGCGGGGGCCGGGGTGCTGGCCCTGTTCCCCGGTAGCCCGGCAGTCTTGTTCGGCAGCGCGGTGCTGCTGGGGGCCGGCTTCGCGCCGATCTTCCCGACCGCCTTCGGGCTGGCGGCAGCGCGCTACCCGGCCGTGGCAGGCACCGTGTCCAGCGTGCTTGTGCTGGGCGGCAGCCTCGGCGGCACTGTCCTGCCTTACGCGCAGGGGCGCCTGCTCGTGGCGGGCGGTGTACCCCTGGCGGCGGGCGCGATTGCCCTGGCCGCCCTGGCCGTCGCCGGGCTGCAACTATTCCTGGGCCGCGTCTACGGCACTGCCGCGGAAAGCGAACCGGCGTCGCCCGCCGAGGCAACGACGTGTGTGGCTATGTGAGTACTGACCTGCTCACGTTCTCCCGCTGACATAATCTGGCGTTGCGCTAGCTGCCGCGATCTCTCCACTTCGGGGTTGCGGGGAGATCGCGCGCCGATCCTGGTCTTTGAGGAGCCGACGGAGAACATATTGCAGGATGCCGCCGTGCCGGTAGTACAGCACCTCCTGCGGTGTGTCGAGGCGCATCTGAACGGTGAACTCCACAACCGCACCGTCATCACGATAGGCCCGCACTTTCAGGTGCTTGCCTGCCGCGAACTCCTTCGCCACTGCGTCTGCGAGGCCCACGATCTCGAACGTCTCGTGCCCGGTCAGGCCATGCGACTCCACCGATTCTTCAGCCGCGAACTGCAAGGGCAGGATGCCCATGCCGATCAGGTTCGAGCGGTGGATGCGCTCGTAGCTCTGGGCGATCACGGCCCGCACCCCCAACAGCGCTGGGCCTTTAGCTGCCCAGTCACGGCTCGATCCGGTGCCGTACTCGCGCCCGGCCAGGATGATCAACGGCACGCCGTCCGCCTGGTATCGGGTGGACGCCTCATAGATCGACATCACTTCGCCGGTCGGCAGGTAGGTGGTGAAACCGCCCTCCGTGCCCGGCGCAAGCTGGTTGCGCAGGCGCACGTTCGCGAACGTGCCGCGCACCATCACCTCGTGGTTGCCCCGCCGCGAGCCGTAGCTGTTGAAGTTCCGGTACTCCACACCGTGCTCCAGCAGGTACTGCCCGGCGGGCGAGTTCTTGCGGATGCTGCCCGCGGGCGAGATATGGTCGGTGGTCACGCTGTCGCCGAGCACAGCCAGCACCCGCGCTCCCGCGATGGCCGGCACCGTCGCCGGTGCTTCGCGGGTCATGCCGTCGAAGTACGGCGGGTGGCGCACATAGGTCGAATCGGGGTCCCAGGCGAACAGGTCGCCCGCGGGCACAGCGAGGCTGTTCCACTGCGCGTCGCCCTTGAACACGTCGGCGTAGCTCTGGCGGAACATGTCCGACTGGACCGACTGGAGGATCGCTTCCTGCACCTCGTGATGGGTCGGCCAGATGTCGCGCAGGTAGACCGGCTGCCCATCGTTGTCCGTGCCGAGCGGGTCCTGGTCCAGATCGATGTCCATGCGCCCGGCCAGCGCGTAGGCGACGACCAGCGGCGGCGACATGAGGTAGTTGGCGCGGACCTCGGATTGGATGCGGCC
>JAICKM010000006.1 GCA_025927935.1 Chloroflexia bacterium
CTCGTAGCGCAGCGGGTCGTTGACACGGATCGTCTTGTGCAGCACATCCTGGCCGCTCTTGGTGATGGTCAGGTCGCACCAGTACTCCTTGACATCGGTGGTGCCGGGGAAGTATTCGATACGGAAGTTGCTCTGGCGCACGGTGAAATCGGTGCCGTGGCCCATCGCCACCGGGATGTTCGGCCCGAAGAAGACCGATTGCTCGCGCCAGCCCACCTGGGTCAGCCCGGCAGCCGTGATGATGAGCATCACCAGGGCGGCGTGGCTGCCGAAAGTCACCATCTTGGACCAGCGGTCGCGGTCGGCGTAGATGTAATAGCTATCGCCGTCCTGATCGCGCAGGACACGATAGCGGCTGCGCTTGAGCGCGGCGCCCAGCGCCTCAGCCGCGGCGGCGGGCGCCAGCGGCACACCGGTAAACTGCGCGCGTTCGCTCAGGTTACACACGAAGCTCTCGCTGCTACGCACCGTCTGCGGATTGATTAGCCGGAGGGTCGGCCCCCAGCGGTTCAGCGTGCAGATGACGATGCTGTAGCAGATCAGGATAATCAACAGGCGGAACCAGAAGCTGTTGTAGAGGTCGAACATCCCGGCCCAGTCCATCGGCCCAGCCAGCGGACCGAAGCGCGCATAAGCCCGGCTCAGGAAGTCGGCGTAGTCCTGTGGGAAGTCGCGTAGCCCCGGACTGACCTGCGGAATGACCGTGCCGAGAGTCGTGGCCGCGGCCAGCAGTAGGATCAGCACGACCGCAAAGCGCACCGAGCAGAATATATTCCAGGTCTGCTCGAAGAAGTCGCGCCGCGGTCCCTGGCGGATGGCCTTGCCGGCCGGGGGCGCGGGCGGGCGCGGCTTCGTGCGCGGCGCGGCGGGCGCGCTTATCGAGGCGACAGTGGAGGATGCGGGTTTCTTCGCGTCGGGCATAAGCGTGCTAGTCTGCTTTCAGCGGGCAGCCCACGGCTGCCGGAGGATCACCGTGCAAGGTCAGGCGGCGCGGAACAGCGCGCTACACCGCCCACTATACCATCAGGCCGCGGGCGGTGTCAACGCGATGGGGCATTAACAGCGCATTAAAAGTGTATAGCTCCCGCCGGACGGTAGATCGGGCGCCGCTGGACAGCGGGCCTTGTAGGGGCCGGTTGCAAACCGGCCTTAGCGGCACTGGCCCATGGGCGGCGGCTGCGAACCGTCGGCGATAGGCCCGGTGGGCTCGAGCGTCTCCGTCGGCTCTACCGGCACCCCATCGGCAGACCCGGCGCGGGTCGGCGTGGCGCGCTTGGTCGGTGTAGCCGATGCCTTGGCGGTCGGCACCGGCGTGGGCGTGAGCACAGTACCGGGCCGCAAGCTGGCGTACTTGCCGCGCCCAAAGAACCAGTCGAGCATCGGCTTAGCCTTGGCGCGGTTGAGGATCAGATCGCCGGTATCGGTCGTCTCGCGCACCATCCCGGCGTCGATCTGGGCCATGTAAATGTCGGAGGCTTTGATCTGGCTCGCCAATTGCGCGAAAGCCAGTTGCTTATCCGGGGGGATATTGGTCTCCACGGAGTCGCCGAGCTGGCTCAACAGTTCCGGATAGCGCGGCAGCATATTGAGTTCGAGCGCCTTGTCGCGGACGGCCCGGATCACCTGCTGCTGGCGGCGGGCGCGGCCAAAATCGCTGTCGGCATGGCGGGTGCGCGCATATTCCAGCGCCTCTTCGCCGTCCATGTGCGTGCAACCGGCGTCGAAATGGACATGGATATAACTGTTGTAAGGCCCTGGGTACTCCGGGTCGTCGATCATCTCCGGCACATACACGTCGATCCCGCCGACTTCGTCGACGATCTTCTGGAACCCGGCAAAATTCACGGACACATAATAATCGATGGGCACGTTGAAGAACTTCTGGATCGTCGGCACGGCCAGGGCCGGTCCGCCGCCCGGTATCTTGTTGTACTCGCCGAAGAAGTAGGCGGCGTTGATCTTCTGTAGGCCGTAGCCGGGGATCGTGACCTGCAAATCGCGCGGGATGCTGAGGATGCCCGCCGTCTTCCACTTGGGATCGACGCTCAGGAGAATCAGCGTATCGCTGCGCGCGGCCTCGCTGCCCAACTCGGCGCGCTTGTCGGTGCCGAGCACGAGTATGTTGATGCGGCCGGGCGGCAAGGGTTCCACCGGCTCGGCGGTGGCGGCAAGATCGGGCGTCCAGGTAGGCTCACCGGGCCGGGGCGTATTGGGCGCCCCCACCGGTAGCGGCTCTTGGGTGCCCGTCTGCGGCGGCAACGTCGGCAAGGGCTTATAGATATGAGTGGATACACCCCACAGGGTGTATCCAACAGTACCGGCATAGCCCACCACGACCACCAGGCCCAGCACGACGAGGCCCAGCAGCAGGCGGAGCCAGAGCGGGCGTCTGCGGCGCGGACGGACCGGCGATCCGCCGGATTTGCCGGGCGTCAGGTGCGGGGGCACCGCGCCGCGCGCAATCGCCATAGGTTTGGTTTTATCATCAGCCATAAATTCGATACTCAGGTTCTGGGGTCCTAGTCGCGTGTCGAGCCGCCGAAAACGCGGAACACGCGGCCCCTGCTATGCCGGGCCAGGGGCAGGTGCCGGCTTGGACACCTGGCCGCAGGCTAATTAGCCACACAAAACCACCCGCCGAGGACGCAACGCCTGCCTGTACCCGGCGGGTGGTGCAAGAAATAGGCCAGGGCCGTTAACGCCGCAGCAGCAGCCGCCGCGCCTCCGACATCCGGCGCAGCAGCGCCGCGCGCAACTGGCTCCATATCTGCGCCAGTTCCTGTTGCTCCTTGCGGTCGGGCCGGTGGCGGCCAAACCGTTCCTGCACATAGGCGCGGGCAATCGGCTTGACGTAGGGGCCGGCGTTCGGTACTTCCTCGCTCACCTGATCGGCAAACTCATAGGGCGTATCGTAAGGCCGCGGGCGAATACCCAACCACCAGGCCAGCTTGACCAGGCGCTCGTAATACTGAAGCCCGCCCAGCACCAACCGCCCGTTTGCCACAGCCTGGCGCTCCAGCCAGTAGCGCAGCAGAAGCACGGCAATGATAATCAGCGGCAGCAGCAACAGCGTCCACGGAGTCACCGCCGAACCTAGCCCGCCCTGAGTATTCAGCGCCCCGGCGCCGCCACCCGTGGGAGTCGGAGACTCATCGTCCAATCCGTGGCGGGTGGCGACCGCGCCGGGCGGCGTCGGCACAAACGCCGTCGGCGTGGCATTCACATCGGCCTGCGTAGCGGGCCGCTGGATCACGCTTTGCGAGGGGGTCGGCTCAAACTCCAGCCAGCCTACACTAGGGAAATAGACCTCCGGCCAGGCGTGCGAGGCCGATTCGCGCACCACCCACTCCCGCGTCGCCGAGTCGTAATCGCCCGGCGCGTAGCCGATGGCCTCGCGGGCCGGGATGCCGAGCGCCCGCAGCATCACGACCATGGCCGACGAGTAGTAAGTGCAATAGCCTTGTTTGCTGTCGAACAGGAAGTAGTCCACGGCATCGCGCCCCGGCGGCGGAGCGTCTATCTTCGTGTTGTAGGTATATGTCCGCAGGAAGTTCTGCAAGGCCACGGCGGTATCATAGGGGTTGCTCGCCCCCGCCTGGTCTACCACTTCGTGCGCTTTCTCGATCACCCGCACCGGCAAATCGCGCGGCAGCTCCAGGTAGCGGTTGCGCACCCAGTCGGGATAATTGGTCCCGGCCTGGCGCAGCGTCGCCTCATCGGCTTGGCTGACCATCGACTCGACGGTGTAATCCTCACCGGGTTGCAGCCGGTCGGTGCTGTACACCGTTGTCAGATCGTCGTAGATCGGCACCTGGCCGTTGGCGCGCACCACGAAGGTGAAGTCGTTACGCAAGAAATAGCTGGCGACGATGCCGCGGTCCTGCAACCGCCCGATCTCGGTACTGATCGCGCCGTCCTGCCCCACCTGGGCCAGCACAGCGCGCGCCACGTCTTCCGCCCGCCCCTGGGGCAGCGGCGTCCCGCCTTGCGTGGGGTTCGCCGGATCGCGGCCATAGGTCTGCAAGGCCGCACGCCGCGCATCGGCAAAGAGGGTCAGCAGCGGCTGTAGCTCGATGGGCGCATCGCTCGGATTGGTCCCCGGCACCTGATACACCTCGTTCAGGTCCTGCCACGGCACAGCCAGGCGCGTCGACACACTGACGCTGATCGGCCGCAGCGGGGCAAAAAGAATGTTGTCGTGGATCGGATGCACCATCTCGACCGTCACCGTGACAGGCCGCCGCAGAGTATCGTCCGTCGGCAGTTGCTGGTTGGCGTCGAGCGAGAGGCGCGGCGAGACGTTACGGCCCTTGAATGTCGCGGGAGAGGTGTCCTTCCAGCCCCGGCCGTCGAACGAGTCGAGCGTGCGGGCACGCCAGCGCAGCGGATACGCGCTGCTCACCTTGAAGGCCACGGTATCACCCAGGTTCAGCGCGCCGCCCAGAGTAAAGGAATCGTTGAAGGTGGCATAGCCGAAGTTGCCGCTGCCGTTGACGGTGGCGAAAGCACGGCTCCAGCGGTCCTGCAACTCCTCCCACGGCCCGTTCACCTGTTCCCAGGCGTGGCTGAGCGTGCTGTTCACCGGCTGCGTGGGCATGTACCACATGACAGCCGCCACGATCAAGGCAAAGAAGCTGGAAGCGCGCAGGAAGTTCCAGCGCAGGCTGGGCGAGTAATTGACCCGCTCCCGCTCCCAGCGCTCCTCATGCAGCAACATATTAAAGCGCACCATCAACAGCAGCACGCTCATCAAGAACAGGATAAAGTACCAGCCAAGCTGGGCCGTGGCATAGGAGATATTGACGACCAGCGCCACGCCGTTCGGCACAATGGCCCACCACAGCCAGCGCGAGCGAAACACAAACCAGGTGCTGCTGTAGGACAGCAGCCAGGCCAGCACCGCGAGGGACAGCAAGAACAATTGCAAGTCGTCGCTGGCGCCGCCGTTCATCACCGCCTCGACCCAGAGCACCAGGCGGCTCAACAGATCCTGAACCCGGTCCTGGATGGTGAGCAGGCTGGGGTCGTCCGACAGGTTGGCCGTCTCCCAGAGCACGATGACGACCCCGGCCATCATGCCGGTCATATGCAACAGCAGGCGCGGCACCCCACGGATCTTGCTGAGTAGCAGGCTGACCAACATGCCGCCGAGGGTGATCGGCGTCAGGATAAACAGGCTATCGGACCACCCGGCGCGCTGAATGGACCAGATTACGCTGAACAGCATCAGCGCCACCAGGCCAACCATTAGCCACCCTTCGCGTAATCGAAAGTATTTTGTCATAGCGCAATCTAGCCCCAGCTAGGAATTTCTATCCGGTAGGACGCGCAGTCCCGGCCATGGGTTCCGGCGGACCCAGGCGGCGCGCGAGTAGCATAAGCAATACAGCCGCGCTCACGGTGAGCAAGAGAAACCAGATGACGGCGGCGTAGCCGAGCGGATCGCCGGTCAGCACCAGCCCCACGGGATCCGCCGCGCAACTGCGGGTCGCGCCTACAGCGATTATACCAACCGTGCTGGCATTCCACAATCCATGTACGCCGAGGGAAGCCAGCGCGTAACGCCGGAACCGGCCGCGATCATGGCGTTGCGAACGGTAATACCAGGCGACGCCAAACAAACCTGTAGCGAGCGCATGTACAAAGGTGGTGCCGAGCCGCAAGGTTGCCGTGCCCCACCAGGTGTCCAGGCTACCTACATTATAAACAGCGCTTTCAATCATGCCAAAGCCCAGCCCGGCCACCGCGCCATACAGCAGAGCGTCCCGCGGCGCACTGAGCCGGGCGCGCAGCCAGAGCACACCCAGCGATTTGGCCGGCTCTTCGATCAAGGGGACGAAGACACCGACCGCCAGGATCAACCCGCCTACGACCAGCGGGTTGCCGAAGACGCTGCGCAACGTGTCACAGCCCGCCGCCGCGTCACCCACCAGCAGGTTCTGCCACTGCCGGATCTGATCCTGTCTCCCGGCCAGGGCCAAACCGACGATCAGCAGCAGGGCGAGGATGGCCCCAGCGACTTCCAGCACCAGCGAGATGGCGGTGGCGCCGCCCATGCCCCAGGCCAGGGCACCCAGGATGCGGCGCCACGTTGGCGGTCCCACCACGCGCCGCACGAGATCCCCGGCAAAGGGGTCTTCGCGACTAGACCGGCCGGGCAGACCACCAGGCTGCGGCGGCGGAGATGTCACCGGCTCATCGCCGGTCCGGCGCCAACCGGCCCGCCCCACCAGATTCAGCACTAACATGGGCGGCGTCAAGACCGCCAGCAACGCCGCCAGCGGGAACAGGTAGCCGGCGACCCGATGCGGCAATTGCAGCACGGCGATGCCGGCCAGCAAGGCCAGCGGAAAGCCAACCAGAGCCAGCACGCCGGCCAGGGTGGCGGGCCGAAACCGGGCCGACGGAGCGCCGCGCGACCCCCGAACGACTTGCCGGAGCAGCGCGCTGCCCAGCACTAGTCCATAAAACGCCAGTACCGCGAATTCCGCAGCCTGGCTGATCGCTTCGTCAGGACCCACCGCCGGCCCGCGCTGGCCGCTTTCCAACAGCGGCCAGGCCAGGTACAGCAAGAAACAGACGGCCCCACCCACCAGCAGGAGTCCGGCGCCGATGCCTGCCGCGATCAATAGTCCCGTACCTCGCCGTGGCGGTAGCGCCATGCTAGCGGAGGTGACCATGCGCCATTTCTCGTGACAGGACCAGTTCGAGCGTGTCGTCGCGCTTGACCAGATAGCTTGGTATATCGACCGACGCCAACGCACCGACCGTCATGATCGACGATTGGCTGCTGCCGAAGGTATGCGGCTCGATCAAGATCGCGGCCGCCCGCGCGCCGCGGGTCGTAATCTCGTTCAACGCGGCCACCCACGTCTCGGAGGTCGAGGGGGTGATGATGACCAGGCTGTCGCCGCGCCCAAACTGGGTGGATTGGCCCACCAGCATCTGCGCCAGCGGCAAGGGATCTTCGGCGCGCACCACGGCGAGCGTGCGCAGTAGCTTCACCAACTGGCGCGCCCCCCGCTCCGGGTCGATAATCAGCGGGTGATGCGCCGTCGCCAGCAGGCCCACATCGCGGCCTTGCTGAATAAAGTGGGCCGCCAGGGAAGCCGCGATGGTAACGGCGTACTCCTCAGTCTCCGGGTCGAGGTAAATCGGGCGGGCGGCGTCCGCGTCGCTGGTCGGTTCGACAGCCCCGCGCACATGGAGCATGCGGGTATCGCCGATGGCGCGTGGAGCACTGCCCGCAGCAGCCGGCGCGCTCAGGTGGACGGCGCGGTCCATATCGAGCACGATCCAGATGTTGCTGGTCGGATCGAGTTCAAACTCCTTCACCATCAGCCGCTGGTAGCGGGCAGTCGCCGCCCAATGGATGCGGTTCAACGAGTCGCCGGCCAGGTATTCGCGGATCCCGCTGGCGTTGGGCGTGGTCGACATGGACCGGCCGCGCACGGCGTTGCCGCCGGGCATTTCGCCGGCCGGCAAACCGAACTGGCTGAGGTCCACCGTGGCCGGGTAGACGAGCAACTCGCCCATCTCGGGCACGGTGCGCCAGCTACGGAACAGGCCGAAGGGATCGCCTGAAATGGCCGTCAGCGGGCCGAGTTGATAGAGACCGCGGCGCCGGGTGAGCGTGCGTACCCGCCAGCGCTTCGACTTATCGCCGGCAATGCTAATCACCGCCGCCGCCTGGTGGCCGGGCAACGTGGAGTGATCGCGCACTTCCACCCAGAGCTTCGGGATGATGCTGCGGTTGCGGACCAGGAAGGTTTCTTCAAAAACGTCGCCGACCTGCGCCTGCTGGCGCCGGGCCTCGCGCCGGATATCGAGGGCACTCAAGTTCAGCCGCGCCCAAAACCAGGAGCAGATCAACACGGCGCTCAGCACATAGCTGAGATAATAGAGCAGCCGCAACCCCAGCGTCAGCGCCGCGATATAAAGCGCGACGGTCAGTAGGAGCAGCCGGAATGCGTTGGTGTTCATGCCGGGTGCGCGGTACTTTTCGGCGCACCCGCCCGCACCCCCGGCACAGGCAGCCGCCGCAGGATGTCGTCGATAATCGTGCGCGCATCCATATTCTTGATCCGCGCAGCCGGGCGCAAAATGATGCGGTGGGCCAGGGTGGCCGCCGCCAGGGTTTTCACATCATCCGGGATGACAAAGTCGCGGCCATCAATGGCCGCGTGGCCTTGCGCGGTACGGTACAGCGCCAGGGAACCGCGGGGACTGGCGCCAAGATAGACGTCATCATGCTTGCGCGTCGCTTCGACAATGCCCAGGATGTATTCTTTGATCAGCCGATCGACATATACAGTGCGGATAGCGGTCTGGGCCTCGATCAGCTCGCGAGCGTCTACCGCCTGGGCCAGCGTATCCAAGGGGTGGACCTGCTGCTGCCGGTCGAGCATTTCGATTTCGTCGTTGCGGCCCGGATAACCCAGTTCGATGCGCATGAGGAAACGGTCTAACTGGGCTTCCGGCAGCGGGAAGGTGCCCTCATACTCGATGGGGTTCTGCGTCGCCAGCACAATGAACGGATCGGGCAGGCTATAAGTCACGCCGTCTACCGTGATTTGCCGCTCCTCCATCGCCTCCAGCAGCGCCGACTGGGTCTTGGGCGTCGCCCGGTTGATCTCGTCAGCCAAGACAATCTGGGCCATTACGGGGCCTGGCCGGTACTCGAACTCGCCGGTCTTCTGATTATAGATCGACACCCCGCTGACGTCGGTCGGCAGCAAGTCGGGCGTGAACTGGATGCGCTTGAAACTACAACCGATGGATCGGGCAATGGCTTTGGCGAGGACGGTTTTGCCGACCCCCGGCACGTCTTCGATCAACACATGCCCGCGGCACATGAGCGCCAGCAGGGTTAATTGGACTTCGTTGTGCTTGCCGACAATCACCTGCTCGACATTGCGCCCAACGCGCTCCGAAATAGCGCGCACATCTACCATAGAAGCTCTTCTCCCTCACGACAGCCTACCATCGTCAAATTTGCGGCTATAATAAAGCGCCCGACCCTCTGGGTCGGGCATACGCTTACACTAAAAGTAACGTGCTTGCCAGAGCGGCGGATCTACTTCGCGTGGATTCGGTGAAACTGATTTATTGATTCATCGGGTGTGGCGTCACGATTCAGAGGCGTGCCCAGATCCGATCCGGCCTCGGCACCGTTAGCCGGATTCGCACTATGATTCGTGCTCACTGCCCGGACATCCGGTGCCTGTCGAAGCGCCCAGCCCACCCGCAGGGCGGCTAGCTCTTCGCGGCTGACGGGCGCTTGGACCGCGACATCGACCGGGGGAGCGACCGCCGCCGGATTGCTGATCGGGGCCGGATCGCTCACCGGCGGAGCCGGCGCGGTTGGGGCAAAGCCATCCTCGATCCGCTCCATGCGACTGATCCGCGCCGGGCCAGGCAGCAAGAGGGACACATTATCAAGGTTATGCTCGATAGCCGTCGGGGTGCGCGAGGGCACGACAAACGGGTCGAGGCTGTTCACATCCCCCGCGATGAGCAAGAACAGCAGGACGGCGATGCCCAACTGCGAAAACCGCGGTAGAATGCCCGTAGCCAACCACCAGGGCCGGGGCGGGGGCACGTGGGGTCGCGCCGGCAGGGGGAAAGCGTAGATCTCCGCGCCCGCGGACGCCTCTTGCTGCAGGCGCCGTTGCAGCCGGCTCCAGGCATCCCCGGCGGGGGCGGCTCCGGCAACCTCGGCGTGTAACGTATAGCGCAGCGCTTCTTCCACATCCGCGTCATCCACGATAGATGGGCGGGAAGGCAGGTCGGCGGTTGCGCCGGGCTGCCACAACGCGCCGCGCGCCAAGCGGGTCAGCATGCTGCGTAGAGTGCTCATAACGTATTACGCCTTTTGTATCTGCACCGCATTAGGGGATGATGTAGGAGCCGGCTGGCCTGTCAGGTAGCGCGACTCGATCTCCAGCTTCAGTACCTTGCGTGCATAGTGCAACCGTGATTTCACCGTGCCCACCGGGCATTCAAGAATATCGGCGATTTCCGGTAGGGAGAGATCGTGCAAATAGTGCAACACGACCACTACCCGGTGTTTCACCGGCAGCTCATTCACAATGTCGCGGATGGTGACCTGCAGTTCATTCTGCTCGAACAGATGCTCCGGCGAATGATGCGGATCGGCGAAGAGGCGTTCGGCGATATTCTCGATCGGCTCCAGCCAGCCGCGCCGCCGTTTGATAGCGTTACAGCTTAAGTTGACCGCCACACGATGCAACCACGGGGAGAGCGGCACATCGGGCTGAATGCGATGGATGTTGGTGTAGGTCTTGTAGAAACAGTCTTGTAGTACCTCTTCGGCCATCCCCGCATCGCGGGTAATGGCCAGGGCCGTCCGATAGATCACGCCTTTGTACTTATGGAACAACTCTTCAAACGCCACCATATCGCCGTCCTGCACCCGGTGGACCAGCGCGGTATCCGCTTGAGCCTGGGCGGAAATCAGGGGCGGGCCGGCGGCGGCGGCCATAGGGTCCGGTATCGGAGGCACAGGATCGGCTGCCATGCTCAGCGTCTCCTCCCCCTGCGGGCGGGGGACAAGTGGGGCCAGATCCGGGGCGACATCGATGGCCCCGTGCCGTGCGCCAACGACCTCGTCAGCGCCAGGATGCAACAGGTATCCCATTGAGCCCACCACCGAACGCACACGCGAAGGTAGGTGTAGGGGTAAGCGTTTGGCGTCCAAGCCGTCTCCCTATGCAGTAGATACCACCGCCGAGCGCCAACGGTTCAATGCAATCAGGCAGATGGTACGACAATCACAAGCCGCCCCGCGTGTCCGTAGCCGCAAAGGCAGCAGTAGGGCGACGGGCAGTACAACGGCCAGTACGGGTTAGGAGAAGAGCGTGAATCAAGACCGGACCTGTGCAAATTATAGCACAAGTTTACCTGCGAAACAACTTGACATCCCGGCCCGCCTGCTTTATAATAAGCACGCCAGCCCCCAAGAGCCACGGCTGACGGGGGAACCAGCAGTCCGGCGGGCGGAGGTGGCGGAATTGGCAGACGCGCTAGGTTGAGGGCCTAGTGGCCGTTAAGGCCGTATGGGTTCAAGTCCCATCCCCCGCACCATGGCTGGGAGCCTTAGCTCAGTCGGCTAGAGCAGTCGGCTTACATCCGACAGGTCACAGGTTCGAGCCCTGTAGGCTCCACCAGGTCACAGGTTCGAGCCCTGTAGGCTCCACTCAGCGCGGTGCCTCACGCGCACACGCTCAGGTAGCTCAGTTGGTAGAGCATGCGACTGAAAATCGCAGGGTCATCAGTTCAAGTCTGATCCTGAGCACCCAAATTTATCCTAATACTAGAAGTAAAAATGGATTGTGATAAACATTATTACGATCCATTTTTCGTGCCTTGACATCAACCTGACATCAACCACCCTGCGCCTTTGGCCGTATGCATGTCCGCTCCGCTTCACATTTGCTCTCGGTAGATCGAGGCAGCTCTCCGTGCAAGCGTAGAAGCGGTGATTATCGAGCGGACCATGTCTGTCTTCTCTCCGCTTCCTGACAGGTGTAACACTCTGATTAGAAGCCTATAAGGTATCCAATCGCAGGGTCAGCACATCGGTAAGTCAACCCCTGCCACGGGGAAGCTCCTCCCTCTGCTTATAGTAATGCCGCTGTCGAACCTTTGCGCAGCCGGGCGGCTGTCCACAATAGTTGATGTCGCATCGCTGAGTGCGTTTCGGCCCTGTATGCCAAATCCGCACACTACAGGTCCCCAGTATGATCTCTGCTGTATCCAACAGCCTGACCACTTCTAAGGGCGCACCAAATCGACCGCGCAGCCCTCTGGGGCATGGTATTCAATCTCCATCTGGCCAGCATCGTCCAGACGCCAGGAGACGAAGACCGGCCCGCGTGGCGTGGGCACCGTGCCGTTCGCCCAGCGCAAGTGGAAAGGCTGCGGTGCGATGCGGATCCGGGAGTAACCGGGCGCGGCAGGTGTGACGCCGAGCACCTGGGTCGAAAGGAAATAAGCCGGGGCCGCGGACCAGCCATGGCAAAGGCTGCGGCTCCAGTGACCGGCGCCGACGAAGCCGGGGAAGGTTTCCCAAAAGGTTGTCGCGCCTTTCTCCAACATGCGGTTCCACTGTTCGCGCAGGACGTTCAGGGCATCGTCCGCGTAGCCCTCCTTGAACAGAGTTTCCAGGGTGAAGAACAAGAACCAGGGGCTACCGACCGGCACGATCTCGTCCGGGTTGCCCAAGCGGGCGCGCGGGGGACTGCTGCCGATGAACTTGCCTTGCTTGGCGGCGAGCACAAAGCGAAGCACCGCGTCACGGCGATCATGAGGAACCGTGTCGCACTGTAAGACCAGCGTGTTGGTAGGCTCGCTTACGCGCTGCTTTCGCTCAAAGTCCGCGAACGTCTCCGGTTCGACACCGCGCTCCTTACAACGCTGTTGATAGCGCTCGTAAGCGGGGCGATCACGCACACTATCGACATAGCCCTGGTGTTGCTCGGACCAGCCGTAGGTATTGACGCCCTCGCGGAGGCGCGAGGCCAGGACTCTGTGGGCGCCGGCCTCGTCCGCGAGGTCAAGGGCTTCCGCCATGCGCGCCGCGTAATCGAGCGCCTGCGCCATGAGAACGGTGTTGCTGATCACCTCACCGTCGCGCTCAAGATCCTGCGCCGCCCAGTCCACCAAGTTCCACACGTCGGGGATGTCGAGCAGGGCGCGCTCGGTAAGGAAGCCGACGCAGCGGGCCAAACACTCGCGCACGTCCGCATAGTAGGCGGCCAGGGCTTCGCGGTCGCCCGTGTGCCAGTATTGTTCCCAAGCCATCCAGACCCAGAGAAACGTCCACATGGGGATCTCATCAAACCAACTGCTCACCACATGCGACGTCGTGATATGCGGGCGCATCACCTGCAAGTGCGGTGGCTTGACGGCGCTCACCTCCTCGGAAAGTGACTGGCCCGTGAGGCGCACGCATCGATCGGTCAGGTCGAATGCGCCAAAGGCCACCGCGTTGACCAGGGCGCTATTGCGGGCGTCGCCCACCCAGTAGACCTGCTCGTAGGCGGGACAATCCACGTAGGTATCGAGCATGCAGAGTTGCACCGTGTAGGCGGCTACCTGCCAGATCTTGGTCAGGGTTTCATCCGAAGCGGCGAAGTGGCCGCGGGCTTCGACCGGGTAGGTCGCCAGGCGGGTGCCGATATAGCGGATCTTCAGCGGCTGCCGTAAATTGCGGAAGGTGAACGAGCCGTAGCGGAAACCGCGCCGCTGGTGCGACGTGAAACGCTGGAAACCCTCGCGACAGGTGTAGCGGAAACTATTCCGCAGATTCCAGGTCCAGAAGATGCCGGTGTCGTCGATCCCCTCAAAGAAGTTGGCGTCGATAACCGTGCCTGCGGGGGCGTCTATCTCCATCTCCACGTAGCCGATAATCTCGCGCCCGAAATCCACGATCAGGTGCGTGTCGCCGTCGGGCTGCGGATGGATTGTGGTCCAAGCGTCGTTGTCGTGCAGCAACGCCTCCGGCATAACTGCGGGCGCCGGACGCACGCCGCTGAGTGTCGGGCGCGGCGTTGCGCGCGTGATGTCGTAGGAGCAGAAGCCACCGGCGACGGCGAAGAATCGCTGCGTGGCGGTCAGTGCGAAGATGTCTAGCTTGTTGGCGGCGGCCGGGATGCCCAGCCGCGAGTTGTCTGCGGGCAGTTCGTCTAGTGATGCGACCGACCAGCGGCGATCCAGTTCCCCGTTAAGCTCATTCAGCGGCGCCATGAGCACCCACGCTGCGCCGGGCACGAAGCGCTCGGCTGAGAAGGTGAGCGCTTCGTCCGTCTCGAAGAGGAAGGCGGGTGTCAGCATATTTTTCAGCATGAGCAGGTTCGCCCCGGCCTGCAACGTCACTTCGAGCGGCTCGTCACTGAAGCCCAGCACGTCGTCGGTCTCGAAGACTTGGTCGTTAAGCCGAAACGCCACCGGCTCGTAGTTCGGGAAATTATGGATGCGCAGGGTCGTCTCGTGAGCGGCAAAGACTTCGGTGAAGAGGATCAGGCCCCGTTCACCAGGCGGCGCGGCCCGCTGCCCGGTGCGTTCCGACCCCGCCTCATAACGCACATCGAGGTTCCAGAAAGCGCCTGGGCTAATCCGGGCCAGTTCCACCGCCTTGATCTCAGCCGGCCACACCATATCCTCGGTCAGGAACGGGATCGCGCGCGGTAGCAGCGCGGTCCAGGGACCGCTGCCCGGCGGGCCGATCTCGATGACCGGCGACCATGCAGTATCGTCAAACTCGGGCTGGTCCCAGTCTCCAATCTCTTGCCGGGCGTCGTATTGTTCCTCGAACTCCTGCTGCGTGGCGATGCGCGGCGCGTCGTTGTTGAAGGTGGTGCAGACGGCTGTCCTCCAGTCCTTATCGGAGGAATAGCGAGTCTCGGTGCCTGCCTCATCTTGGAGCACGATTTCGCACAGCACGCCGGCGCGACCGGGGATATAGCTCATCGTATGGTCGGCCAGGTGGTTGACCAGCACGGCGATCACGTTGTCCGCGCCTGCGCGCAGGGCGGGTGTGATGTCATATACATCGTAGCTGTAGGCGAAGGGGAAGCCGCGCGCCGGGCCGCGGCCGATGTAACGGCCATTCACACTGCATTCATAGCGCGAGTCGGCGGTCAGGAGCAGAGTCGCCCGCCTAAAACCAGCAGGGGGGGTGAAGCGCCCTCGGAAATAGCGCCACTGGTTGCGCTGGGCCGGGTCGTCGCCGCTCCAGATCCACTGGGCGGTAGGAGCGAATCCGGGCGCCGGTGTTAGCGGGTCTACATCCTGCGTAACGGGTGTTAAGTTGTTGGTCGTCATTGGTCCTCTCACGTCCTGTATGGGGATCAAAGTCCGATGCCGCCCTGCAAGCCGGCCATAAAGCGGCGCGCCGTGAAGGCGAAGAACACCAGCAGCGGAGCCGACGCAATAACGTAGGCGGCGAAAGTGGTCCCGTAGTCCGCCGAGTAGCTCGAGTTGAAGGCCAGCACACCGATGGAGATCGGGTATTTGGTGGCGTCAAAGATGGCGATCAGCGGCCAGATGATGTCGTTCCAGGCGAATAGCAGGGTAAGAATCCCTAGCGTGGCGAACGCAGGCAGCGCAAGCGGCAGCGCGATGCGGTAGAAAAGCTGTAGCTCAGTCGCGCCGTCGAGACGCGCCGCTTCAAAATACTCTTTCGGCATCGTCTCGAAGAAGGTGCGCATCAGGAACATGCCGAGCGGAATCTGCACCGCGGTCCAGGGGAACACGATGGCCTGGACGGTGTTCTGCCAGCCCCAACTTACGACCTGCGTGAACATGGGGATCACCAGCAGAATGCCGGGCAGCATGATAATGATCAGAATGGCGAAGAAGAGCACATCGCGCCCTGGGAAGCGGTAGCGCGCGAAGGCATAACCTGTCAGCGCCGAGACAACCAGTACCATGAGGGTGGTTGGCGCCGTATAGATCACGGTGTACAGCAGGCTCTGGGCGATCACCGGCACTGCCTTCACGTAATTCTCAGGATGCAGCGGTAAAGCCGGCAGCCAGAACTCGGTGAAGAACTGCCGGGTGTCCTTGAACGAGTCCACCAGCACGATGACCAGGGGCACGTAAGTCAGAAACGCGAGAACGGCCAGGACCAGGTTCAGGGGCCAGTCACGCCGCCAGCGCCGCGTCTCCTGCTGAGAAGCGACCGCGGGAGGGCTGGCCACGCGAGTGTCAGACTTCAACATCGACGGCTCTCCTGTAGCGTGCGATTAGAATGAATACGCTAAAGACCAGGGTAATAAGCATGAGGACGGTGCCGATTGCGGTGGCGTACCCAAACTTATTGTAGGTAAAAGCTTGCTGATACAGATAGAGCCCGGGAGACTGGGTGGCATTAACCGGTCCGCCGCCGCCGGTGATGATCAACATCGGGGCGAACTCTTGCAGACCGGCGTTGATACTGAGGATCGTGATCAGGGCTAACGGACCACGGATCGCCGGTAGATCGATCGAGAAAACCCGCCGCCACGGGCCACAGCCGTCGAGCAGCGCGGCATCGTTGATTTCGGGCGGCAGGTTCTCCAGCGCGGCCAGGATCACTAGGAAGCCCACAGTGGACACCAGCGGAAAGCCGATCACGATCAGAGCCGGCAACGCAGTGTTTGTCTGCCCCAGCCAGGGTTGCGCCAGCGATTGCATACCGAGCAGTTTCAGTGCTTCATTAAGCAGCCCGATGTCCCCGGCAAACACGCGGCGCCAGATAAGAAACACGACGGTCGTCGGAATGATCAACGGCACGGTGAACAGCACGCGCCAGAACGAGCGCCACCCGTGGCTATGCAAGTTATAGAGCAACTCGGCCCCCACCACCGCCATGATTGTGGCCAGCGCGGTGCGGCCCGCGGTATAGATCAGGATGTTCTTCAACGAAAGCAGGAACACCGGGTCCTGCACCAACGTCTGGTATTGCTGCAGACCCACAAAGTTCGCTGGCTGAGTACCGTTCCAATCGGTGAAGGAGTGGTAGATGGCCGAAAGCGCGGGGAAATAACGAAACAGGATCAGAAGAATGATGGCGGGGATCAGGAACAGGTAGGGTATGTATACCGGCACCCGCCCCTTGCTCATCCGGGTCCACCGCGTCTCCGCCTTCGCCAGAGGCATGTCGCTTTGCATAGATTGGCCCTCACTGAACGAAGCACCGGGGTCAGCCCACCGGCTAACCCCGGCGCAGTTTCATCGATGAAGGTGGTTGGCACCCATGCCTATTTCGGACACCACTCCCACTTCTGCTGAGTGCACTCCGCCTTCGCGGCGTCCATCCAGATCTGCTGCAGCTTCGTCTTCGTAGCGTTCGCATCCGCCTGGCCCAGGAAGAAGGCTTGCATGGCCTGGTTCCACTGGTTGCCCGATTCGACGGTCAGGCGGCCGTCAGGGTCGTTGAACAGCCGTTCGGGCAGGTCGGCGATCTTCTTGAAGCCTTCCATGACTTCACCGGCTTCGGTACCCTTCACCATCGGGATGAAGCCACCGAAGCTCTTGGCGAGCCGGCCAAAGTTCTGCGGGGCGCTGATGAACTGCAAGAAGTCAACGGCCAGGTCCAGCTTGCCCGCCTTCGCGGCCGACTGCGCGATGCCAAATTGGCCGGCGCTGCTCGGGCCGCCCACGCGGTAGGCCGTGCCCTGGCCGCCCGGCGCATCGTCCTTGCTGAACGGCGGCAGGTAGGTAATGCCGTAGTTGAACGGGATGTTCTTGACGTAGGGCGCGTTCTTCCATGTCCCGGTCCAAACCGAGGCAACCTTGCCGGTATAGAACAGCGGATCCAGCTCGTCCAGATTCGGGATGCCGGCGTAATCGCTCGGCAGCAGGCTGATGTAATCCTTCACCATCTTCAGATAGTTGTCCATGCGCGGGTCGGTGGCGCTGATTTTACCGTCGAGGATGGCCTTACTCAATTCCTCGGGGCTCATCTGGCGGAACTTGATGCCCGGTATGTTGTACTTATCCAGGTAGAAGTCGTTGGCCTTATCCGCCCAGTTGGCGGTGAGGAGCATGTCGTCCATCCACCACCAGTTCGGCCAGCCCTGCTGGGCTACGAACATGCCGAGCGGGGCGGTATTACTTTTGTCCTTGACCGACTTCATCTCGGTAACCATCTGGTTCCAGCTCTTCCAGTTGTTCGGATCTATGCCGGCCTTGCTAAAGAGGTCTTTGTTGTAATAGAGGCCGGTCTCTACCCAGTCGAGCGAAACCTGGTACCAGTTGCCGTCGGCGGCGCGGGTCTGGGCCAGGACATAATCCGGGAGCGAGTCGGACCACTTGTCATGCCCAGGCGTGCCTGCGGCAATATAGGGGTTCGGGGCGTCAAGATACGGCTTGAGGGGAACCCACCAGGTGTTGCCGCGCTGGTTGCGGGTGCCGAACTGCTGCCACATGATGTCGGGCGACTGGTTGGCCGCCATCCGGCCCGCCAGCCACGCTTCCAGGTCGGTACCTGTGGGCAGGTTGGCGACGAGGTTGATCTTTACGCCGGGGTGGGCAGCCTCATATTCTTTGGCGATAGATGTAGCCAGGTTGGCTGTTGCCTTATCCGTGTTAGGATCGTAGTACTGGTTTAGATACACCGACAGCTCGCCGCTGAACTGCTTGCCGGATCCGGTTGCGCCGGATGCGCCCGGCGCCGTCGTGTTGGTGGCGGCCGCGGGCGCGGCGGCGGTAGTGTTGGTGGCGGCCCCGGCAGGCGCGGCCGCAGTAGTGTTGGTCGGAGCGGCAACAGGAGTGTTCGAAGTGGCCTCTCCACCACAGGCGGTCATTAAGAACAAGCTTAAGGTCGTGATCAGGACTGCGACTCTCGCTAAGCGTTGAGAAGACATGCTTTCCTCCTTCATGGTAGGACCAGCCGATCTGTTTCCTAAGCGTGTGCCTGTTTCCCTATGTGTCCCTGCCAGGGCGGGGGGTGAGCAATAAGCGAGGGCAAGCCGCTGGTGCAGGGAAGGGTGTTGGTGCGGGTGAGGTAATACGCATCTCCTTTCCTTCAAATCAGCCTGCCTGAAGCCGCGGGGTGGCGCAGGCGGTCACAGGGCTGACCGCGAGCAGCGCGCGGGTCCGACGGTGCTGCGTCGGCGGCGAGTGCCGGCCATCGTGCGGGCGGCTTGTCGCCCGGATGCGCACGCACAGATCCGGGTAGCATGGGACAACCACCGCAAGCCTTTCAGTTTCTGCGGCCTCCGATCGCGTTGCAGGGACGATAGCACATTTTCTTCGGAAAGTCAATAGTATCTCAGGAAAAAGATTGTGATTTTGTTTTGGATGCTTGATTTCGCCGACTCTTTCTGCTATGATACCTGCAGCGCACCCCGCCCCGCGGTTATATTCGGCAATGATGCGAGGTAGTTATGGCGCAGACCGAGCAGGCGATGTCGCTGGAGCAGCGGCGCGAGATGCTACTGGCGTATTTGAGTGAGCACGAGCGCAGCTCGGTCAGTGAGCTGAGCCAGGTCTTCAGCGTTTCCGAAGTGACCATCCGCAAAGACCTGGATCAGCTTGAAACGCAGGGCGTGCTTACACGCGTGCATGGCGGTGCCGTCGTCTCTGGGCGGGGCCGGCTGGAACACTATTTCGCCACCCGCGAGCAAGAACACCTCGAAGAGAAGCGCCGCATTGCCCAGGCGGCCGCGGCGCTCATTCAATCCGGGCAGCGCATCTTTCTCGACGCCAGCACAACCGCCCTCCAGGTCGCCCGGCTGATCAAAGACCGCGAGGACCTGATCGTAGTTACGAACGGCCTGTATATCGCCCTCGAGCTGACTTTCTCCGACAATATCACGACTATCGTCGTCGGCGGGACCGTCCGCCATCGCTCCAGCTCCCTGCTCGGCAGCTTCAATCACGACTCGATGCAGCGCCTGCGCTTCGACATGGGCTTTTTCGGTGCCCGCGCCCTGACCGCCGGCGACGGCTTGATGGAGGCCAACATCGAAGAAGCGCAATTGAAGCAGCAGATGATGCGTGCCTGCGGCGTGGTCGTCGGGATCGTCGATTCCAGTAAGTTTGGTGTGACGTCTTTCAGCGCATTTGCTCTCCCGCATGAGATCCACCGCATCATTACAGACACCAATGCGCCCTCGTCCGTCGTGGTGGAACTGCGTGTGCAGGGCGTTGCCGTTGATCTCGTTTGATCGCCGGCCCACAGGTGCATGCTGAGAGCCTTAATGCCCGGCTTTCGGATCTCTTCCGCAAACAATTGAGTGATGAGGCTTTCGTTTCCCTTATGCTCAGAGAAAGAGGTGTCCTCAATGATAAGCACAAGCCCGGTATCTGGAGCGTCGAGTGTCCTGTTTAGAAGGTCCGCCGCGCCGCCCGCCCGCGTGGGTGTATTTGGTATCGGCTTGGCTGCTTATTGGCCCCAGTTTGCAGGCTTAAAGGAACGCCTGGAGGGGTATCAGCAGCAGATCGAGCAGAAACTGGCGGAGACGGGCGCGCAGGTAATCAGCGCGGGGTTAGTAGACACGGCTCCGGCGGCGCGCGAGGCCGGAGACCTGTTTACTCGGGAAAACGTGGACATCATCCTTTGTTACGTCGGCACTTATGCCACGTCCTCCCAGGTAGTACCGGCGGTGCAGCGACCGAACAGGCCCGTGCTGGTGCTCAACCTGCAGCCCGTGGCGGCGCTGGATTACGAGCACACCGACACGGGCGAGTGGCTGGCTAACTGCTGCGCCTGCTGTGTGCCTGAGATATCGGGCGCGTTCCGGCGCTGCGGCATCCACTTCAACGTCGTGAGCGGCCTGTTGGGAGAGAAGGATGGCCCTGCGGGCGAGCACGCCTGGGCCGAAATACGCGATTGGCTCGCGGCAGCATCCGTGCTGCGCTCGTTACAGTACGGCCGTGTCGGCTTCCTCGGCCATACCTACCCGGGGATGCTGGACATGTACTCCGACTTCACGATGATCACCGGCCAAACCGGCCTGCATGTAGAACTTCTGGAGATGGACGACCTCAAGCAGCGCGTGGACGCGGCGCGGTCAGAAGAGATAGAGGCCGTGCTCGACCAGACGCGCAAGCTGTTCGAGATAAGTGCGGACAGCCCGGCCGACCCGCTGGCGCGCGCCCCGCACCCCGATGACTTACGCTGGTCGGCCCAGGTGGCCGTTGGGCTGGATACGCTCCGCCGCGATTTCGCCTTGGACGCCTTGAGCTACTACTATCGCGGACTCGACGGCAACGAGGACGAGCGGCTGGCTGCCGGACTGATTCTCGGCAACACCTTGCTGACGGGTCAGGGTGTTCCCTGCTCCGGCGAAGGCGACACGAAGAACGCCATCGCCATGCTGATCATGGACCGCCTGGGCGCCGGTGGATCCTATACCGAGTTTTATGCGATGGATTTCGTGGACGATTTCTGCCTGATGGGGCACGACGGCCCGTTTCACATGGGCATATCCGAAGGTAAGCCTACGTTGCGCGGGTTGGCGCTTTACCACGGCAAGCGCGGCCACGGCGTATCGGTGGAAGCCCGCGTCAAGACTGGCCTGATCACGATCCTAACTGTGACCCAGACGGCGGCGGGCAAGCTCAAGCTTATCGTGGCCGAAGGCGAGGCGCTGCCCGGCCTGGTACTGCGTATCGGCAACACCAACTCGCGGCTCAAGTTCGCTCTGCCGCCCGCCGAGTTCATGAACGAGTGGTGTGAGCACGGTCCCACCCACCACTGCGCGCTCGGAATAGGACATCAGGCGGCGAAGCTGGTGAAACTGGGCCGGCTGCTGGGCCTGGAGGTGGCGCGAGTTTGCTAGTTGCCTCCGCCTAATCAAAACCGGATACCTGCAATTGCGCGATCCATCAATGCCCTTCTGGCGGGGCGGATCTGTTTTCTGCGCCGGAACTGGATGGACGGCCTGATTGTTCGCCACACAGATAGCTTCGAGGAGGGAGCCTGATGGAGGATGCAGCGCGCGTGAACATTGACGAGTTGGCCCGGCGGTTCGCATCGCCCCCGCGCGAGTATTCCCCAGCCCCCATCTGGTGGTGGAGCGGTGAGCGGCTGGAGCGCGGACGCCTGCGCTGGCAATTGGAGCAATTAGCAGCCGGCGGCATATACAACGTGGTCCTGCTCAATCTGGCGCCCACCGGGCCGCTCTTCGGGTCCGTCGCCGACGATCCGCCTTTCCTATCGGAGGAATGGTGGGAGATATTTCTGGGTGTCTGCGCGGACGCACGGGAGCTGGGCGTACGTATTCTCTTCTACGATCAGATCGGCTTCTCTGGCGCAAATCTGCAAGGAGTTCTAGCGCGCTCCAACCCGGATTTCAACGGACACTGGCTGGCCTGCGCGACCGTCGAAGGCAAAGGAACCCTGGAACTGGTGACCCCTGGCGAAGGAACTGCGCTGGGAGCCGTGGTAACCGACCTGGCGAGCGGGCGGCGCGAGGTGGTGCCGCTAATCGGGGCGGGCGTCACGCATTCGGCTCCCGCAGAGTACCGGTTACGGCTGGTTTATGCGGTGCCGCGCGGATTCGACTATTTCAGTCCCGCCGCCTGCCAAACGCTTTTCGACACCGTGCATGGTGAATTCGAGCGGCGCGCGGGTAGCTTCTTCGGCACGGTAATCGCCGGTTCCTTCCAGGATGAGTTGCCCTCCATGCCCACCTGGGGCCGCGACTTCGCCGTGGCCTTCCGCGAGCGCTGCGGCTACAACATTGAGGAGAACCTGGGGGCCCTCTGGGAGGGCGAGGACGACTGGGCACGCCGGGTCCGCGCCGACTACCAGGCCACGCGCGCAGCCCTGGCGGAGCGCGCGTTCTTCCAACCGCTATTCGACTGGCACGCGCGCCACGGACTGATCTGCGGCTTCGACCAGACCCACCCGGCCCGTGCCGGCGACCCCCAGGGGGCGGTCGGCCTCTACGCCGACTATATGCGCACGCATCGCTGGTACACCGCGCCGGGCAGCGATCACCACGGCGAGGCGAAGATCCATAGCTCGTTGGCTCACCTCTATGACCGGCCGCGCACCTGGATCGAGGCTTTTCACAGCAGCGGGTGGGGCGGCACGCTCGAAGAGACTTTCGACTGGCTGCTGCCCTGGCTGCGTGCCGGAGCCAATCTGTATAACCCGCACGCCGTCTACTACAGCACCCGCGGCGGCTGGTGGGAGTGGGCGCCGCCCTCTACCTGCTGGCGCCAGCCCTACTGGCGTCACTACCGGCAGTTTGCCGGGGCGGTGAACCGCCTTTGTTTTATGCTGACCCGCGGTGAACATGTCTGCGATATCGGTGTCCTTTACCCGAGTACGACTGTTCAGTCGGCATACACGCCCGACGGCCCGCTGCCCTCCGCGCAGGCCGCCCACCAGGCCTACATCGAGCTTGTCGGCCGCATGACCTGGTACAACACGGTGCCTGGTGTGCTCGACCGTGACCGCCGTGACTTCGACGTGCTTGACGACGCCTCTCTGCAACGCGCTCAGATTGACGACGGCGCGCTGGCGATTAGCGCGGAGCGCTACAGCGTAGTGGTGTTGCCGAATTGCACGATGCTTGAACCGGCGACAGCCGCCACGCTCTGCAGCTTTGTCGAGGCCGGCGGCCGGCTGATCGCTGTTGGGACCCTACCGGACACCGTTACTGGACCTGACCAGACGCCTATAGAGGCGCTACGCAGCCTGTTCGATGCCGGCCGGGCCGCACTGGTTGTCCGCCCCAACGATGTACCCACCGCGCTCACCGATCTGCCCCGCCGCGTGGATGCGCCCGTGCCCACCCTCCACCGGCGTATCGGCAACAGCGCCCTGTTGTTTGTACCCGCGGCCTTTCCCCGCGCGACCCAGGAGCCGGTCAACAAGCACTGGGCCAACTTTCACTACACCTTCGACCCCGCCGATTACCAGCGGCGGATGCGCATCCGAGTGCGCGGAGTCACCGGCGCACCCCAGCTCTGGGACACGGCCACCGGCGAGCGGCGCACGCTCGCCGGCACCCCGGTCGAAGATGGGGTAGAGGTGGAGATCCCTTTCGACGACGGCCCGGCCGCCCTGCTGGTCTGGCCTGATCCCGCCGAGTCGGCGGAACAGTTGCCGGAAGCAGTCGCGGCCGGCCGAGAGGAAACGCTGGTCACGCTGAATGAATGGCAAAGCGAGATCGTGCCGACTCTCGACAACCAGTACGGCGACCTGGCCCTCCCAGCGTCGCCTGGCACGCCGCCCGTGCAAACCTGGCGCTTTGCGCACCGAGCCGAGCGCCCGGGTGAGGATGGGCTCGCCGCCGGCTGGCCAGCGGACGGCGAGGCGAGCGATTGGCAGCCCGTCGAGGCGACATTCGGCACCTATGGCTGGTGGACCGGCCCCATTGCAGTAGACAGGCTGCCGGCACCTTTGCCGGGCCTCGAAGACGGCCAAGCCCTCGCTCCCGCTAACTGGCACCCAGCTGTCTACTCGCGCTCGCGCGGCATCGCCCGTGACCCGATCCATTATTCGACCCTGGGCCCCAAAGCGCGCGTGCCGCAGGAGTTTCTCTTGTTCGGCCCCGCCCGGTCAAGCGAGGGCGTCCGCTTCCGTACCACCGTCTCGTGCCCAGAAGCACAGCGCGCCTACCTGGCACTCGGTGGGCCCGGCGCGAAGCGGGCTTGGCTGAACGGCGAACCGTGCGGCGAGGCGCCCGCAGGCTATCTCTGGCTGGCACCTATCACCCTGCAAACCGGGCGCAACTTGCTGGAATGGGAGCTGGTTGCCGAGGAGCAAGTCAACCTGCGCGCCTCCTGGGCGCTGGTCCGCAACCCGGAACGCTACGCGCGTCCCGAGTGGCTGACCATAGAGGGCGAGCCGATACGCGACTCCCGCCTGCGCTTCTCGACCACCTTTGAAATACCGTTCGCCCCGACCGGAGGCACGATCCAGATCGGAACGGCGGATCCCTGCCGCGTGATCGTGAACGGCGTGGAGGTGGGCCGGCAGGGCGGCTTCGACCCATACCTGGTCGGGCGGGTGCAACCGTACACGACCGGCGCTTGGCGCCAGGGGGCGAACAGCATTGTGCTGGAAGTGCAAGACCCCGGCCGGCCGGTAGCGGTTGTCGCCGATGCGCTGATACAGGGAGCAGACGGCCAAACGGCTAAGTTGATGTCGGGTCGGGACTGGTTGGTCCATCGCGACGGCGGCGTGGCGCAGCCGGTGGCCCTGCGCCGACGGCAGTGGATCGATCAACCGGCCATCGACGCCAGCGAGGGCTTCGGCGAGATGGACGTGGCGTTTGCCAATCTCTGGCGCCGACCCCACCCGCTGCCCGACGCCGACTGGCTGGAAGATACGCCGCACGACGATACCGTGTTGCCACTCGTGCCCGAAGCCTTCGGCGATAATCGGGTCGAGTGGTTCCGCTGGCAGACGCCGCCCGGCGCAACAACGATCTACTTACCCGTGGACGGAGAGGTTCGCCTGTGGGTAGATGGTGACGAGGTAGCCGTCGTAGAGGGCACGGTCAAGCAGGCACAACTAGCCGAGGCTCCGGCTGCGTCGCGCCGCGCGGTCATGCGGGTAATGACCGCGGGCAACCGCAGCGGAGGTGCCCTGTTCGCCGCCCCGGTCTCCTATGAGATCGGCGCTGGGCGCATCCAACCGGGTGAGTGGGCAGCGCAAGGCCTCGACGCGTACAGCGGCGGGCTGCGCTACAAAACGGAGTTTGATCTGGACGCGCTACCCAGCCGCCAACTGATCCTCGACCTGGGACGGGTGCGCGGCACGGCTGAAGTGACAGTCAACGGGCAGCCTATGGGGGTACGGGTCTGGTCGCCCTACCGCTTCGACATCACCACCGCCGCGCAACCGGGTCGAAACACGGTGGAGGTACTCGTCTGCAACACATTGGCGCCCTACCTCCGCGCCGTCAGCCCCACTCACTACGTTTTCCCTGGGCAGGAGGTATCGGGCCTGCTCGAGCCCATCACCATCCGAGCAACGAGGAGGCCTGCCGCGGATAGATAACCCAGCGTCTGCGTAATTCCACTAACGCCCGTCTTTCAGATACGTAACCATAGCCAGCTCTAATTCGATATCCTTGGCCCGCCGGTTCTCCGCTAACTGCTCCATCTTCGGGCAGCGCGAGAGCTGGTAGACCAGGGCTGATTGGGACCGCATGTATGCTGACGAAAGCACACTGACCGGCAAAGAGCATTCCCTGGCTGGCCTGTTGGATCGGGGCGTTCGCCGCAGATTCTCCTCATGCCCTAGCTGGTCCTGAGGGATTCGGACAGCTCCAGCAGCGAGGAGCGGCCCGGCCCGGAGAAAAAACCGATCATACGGCACCGACGACCAATGGCGGTGATCTATTCTACACATTCCAGTGGACTGGAAAAGGCATGGCGCTGAAGACCCTGTAGTGTCTGGAAACTCCATTCGTGGTCATCCTTGCTGTCGCATCCATTTCGATTTACTTCCTCCTTACATCCTATGGGCTGGGTGCCCGCTGCACACCACCCAGTTCGCACCGCAGGGGAGATCAATTATCAGCGCGGTAGGCACTAGCACGAAGCACAGGAGGAAGCTGCAATACCACAGGGTTTGTGATCGAGGTACGAGATGCCGGTCATCCGCGACGCCTATCGCTGTTATGCCAATATCACTGGGTCCTGTAAGAGGATCACTAGTTACAGCAGCGTCGGAAGGGGGACGGAAGCCGCGCACAACAGGCAATAAGCCTTCTCGCCCACCGCTTTTGGGCCAAGGATGAACTACAATTCTGCTATTTTGACATCAACGTTGACATCAATTGGGGCCGACAAGCCTGGTACGGGATGGACAGTAGTGGAATGACGAGGGCGAACTCAGGCACTCCATAGACAGCGGTAGACTCTGGCGGACGCGATATCCGACGACTGAAAATCGCAGGGTCATCAGTTCAAGTCTGATCCTGAGCACCATAATTTAATCTAATATTAGCAATAAAAGTGGATTGTAATAAACAGCATTACGATCCATTTTTCGTGCCTTGACATCAACCTGACACCAACTATCCCACCCTTTAGCCCCAGCCGCATTGGCTCCACTCCCCATTTACCCATGCTAGATCGCCGCTGCTCTCTGTACCTGCACAGAAACCCTGACTGGCGCGCCGACTATGTCCGTCTTCTCCCCGCTGCCTGACAGGTGTCGCACTCTAATTAGAAGGTTATAAAGTAGCCAATCGCAGGGTCATTTGGTCGTTCAGCCAAGAGATAGTGAACTACCCAGCTAACTGACGGCGCACCGAACTGTGCTAGGTTTCGGGGTCAGGTCAGGGGTAGCCGACCTCGTGCGGCAATTCTGTTACCGCACCGGCCAAAACTGCCGTCTAGTGGAATATATAAAGCGGGCCAGGCGACTAATCGGATTGGCTGGCCCATCCTCGCGCTCAGAAGGCCTGTAAAGTGCGGTAACTTGGTGCACAGGCACCGCGGCTGTCATGCTGCATCCCGACGATAGTCGTGAATAATGCCGCCGAGTACGTCCCGGCGTTTCACCGCACCATCTCCACGAGCACTTTCGATTGGACTGGGGCAACGCTGATCAAGGCCTTGATGCGGACGGTCTTGATTGTAGTAGTTGATGTATTGCCGCATCACCCTCCGCAGGTGACCTTCGCCCAATATCAGCATCCGATCCAGCACCTCTGCTCTGACACTGCGGATCCATCTTTCCGCGAAGGCATTTGCTCGTGGTGCCCGGTAGACTGTCTTGATGATTTCGATACCCTCCGCCTTGAAGACATTATCGAAGCTGGCCGTGAACTTGGCATCCCGATCCCGGATTAGGAAAAGCATCTGTCTCTGGTCATCCTGCAGCGTCCACGTCAGTTGCCGTGCTTGTTGGGTCACCCATGCTGCTGTTGGATGAGCCGTGCAACCGGCAAAATGAACCCGGCGACTACCCAGCTCAATGAAGAAAAACACGTAGGGGGTCTGCAACCAAGCAGTCTCAACGGCGAAGAAATCGCAAGCCAGCTGCTGGTTTGCATAGGGGCCCAAGAATTCGCGCCAGCTACTGCCCTTCTTCGCCCGCTCTGGCGCAGCTGGTACCTGCTGGCGTTTGAGTATATCTCTGGCTGTGGAGCATCCAATCTAGTAGCCTAACTTGAGCAATTCGCCACGTAGCTTACTATAACCCCAAGTTGGGTTCTCTTGGCTCTTTGAGGTTTGGTGTGCTTGAGTCCCAAACACGCAAGTTGTAGGCAGTTGGCTTCACGCCTATCTGGCTTGCCTCTGGCTTATCTGGTCAACCTGAGCCAGACCCTGGATGCTGGGTTAGCACACTAAACCTCAAAGAACCGTTCTCTTGAGCCAGTCGTAGCAGCAGCGCTTGCAAATAGTTGTCGGTGGCTGGCCTACCGCTAGTCCGTCGCTGCCTGAAGGTCCACTTGCGGCGGACCAGATCACGATGCCAGCGCAGGACGGTATCTGGCTTGAACAACAACAGTACGTCGTCTAATTTAACTTTGGCGCCCTGACCGAATCTGGTGAGCGTAGCAGCACGGACAGCCAGCGCGAGTTTCTGCCAGCGCGAGATACTCGGAGCAACGGGATGCTGGCGTTGTAGGATGAGCAATTGCTGCCGGAGCAGAAGGATCTGCAGATCCTTCTGCGGGTCGGAACGGTTTGCGTTTGGGATGCGGGTGAGCAGACAGGAGAAGAAGTATGCGAGCAACAAGTAGAACATGAGCTGCGGCACAGCACAGATTCTGCCGACCGGCAAGTCGGCGAGAGGTGCCGGGTCACAGGCGCAGGGAGCGATAACCAAGCGGATGCAGTTCCCGCACAGTACAGGCTATTTTACAAAATGGAGGCCCGCTGCCGTGCTTGACAAGGCAGCCGATCCCTTAACTTGTCGCTGATGCTGTTAGCCGCTTTGATGCCTACAAGCCGTAAGCACCATGAAATTATTCAATCCCCCCGGCTTTGCACTACGCGACTGCAGTGCACGCACCTGGGTCGCCCCCCGTTTTGTCACCCCTATGGAAGTGAAGACTACGGGACACTCGCTGAACAAGGATGAGCTTCCCGTAAGAGGTTCTCCCACTGCCAGAATCCCGCCTGCGCTGAAGAGCTTGAATTTCATTTATGTAAAGCTAACTAATCGGCTCACTGCTCCCCCGGCCGGAGCACTCCAGAAATCAGAACTGATGTGTTACCCGCAAGGTATGGGTTCACCGGCGGCGATTGTATCTTCCTGCTCAGAGGTCATTAGATGCAAAAAGGGTGCGGTCGACCAGGGATGGCAGAGGGAGTCCTTGGCGTCGCCGGCGAAGCCTTCCCAGGTTGTCGTTGCGCCCCCCTCCAACATCGGCTGCCATTCGCGCTTGATCAGGGCGCCGGCCTCGTGTTCCAGGCCGGCTTTGCGTAGCGCCGGCAGCAGATAGAAGTAGAAGTAAGGCGAACAGCGGCAGACGGTATCGTAGCGTTCCAGCATCATCCACAAGGCCGTCTGCGCCTGTTCACCCTGGATCAGGTCGAAGTAGACGGCCAGAGCGTTGGTTTGCCACGAGGTGCCCTCACTCAGTTGATCGCCCCGGCGCGCATCATGAAAAACGGCCCCATCGAAAAAGCGCTCCTTGATCGTCGCCTTCAGGGCCACGGCCTGCTGCCGGACCACCTCGCTATGGGCCGGATCAAGCGCGGCCAGCATCGTGACCAGGATGTGCAAGAAGCCGTAGTAAAAGATGTTCAACGGGCAGGAAACGCCGTCGCGATCAATCCCCGGATGGGGAAAATCGTGCCAGCCCAGGCCGGGATGGTCAATGAAATTCACCAGGGTCACGCCGCCGATCGTCTCGATGGCTGCGGCCTGCACCAGCCCCTGGGCGTCGCACCGGGCATCATACCAGGCTTTCAGCCGCAACGCCTTCTGAGAGCTTTCATGCACGCGATAAAAGCTTCCAGTATGTTCGTGATAGAAACGCTGGCCCAGCAGCGGGACGAGAGAATAGTCGAGCAAGGTTTGATGCTCGCCGGGGTAGACGCAGGAGATCTGGCCGGCCGTGTTGAAGGGCACATGCAGAAAGCATTCGAGAAGCCAGCGCAGATAGGCCGGCTCGCCAAAGCCGACCCACAGGCTCTGGGCAATAAAGACGGCATCCCCCCAATACTGAGCCTGCTCGCGCGTGGGGCAATCGATCAGGTGCTCCCGTACGCTGATTTCCAGTGTTCGCCGGCACAGATCGAAGATCTGCTGCAGAACCGGGTCGGGCGTATGGAAGCCCTGCGTGAGCTGCAACGGCACGGTTCGTTCCTGGCAGCCAATCCGCTGGATACGCACCTTACTGCTTGCGCCGCGAACCACCAGGTGCAGGTAACGGAAGCCACTCCAACTGAAGGAGCGCAGCCGCTGGCGGCCGGCTCTGGTGCGATAGCGAGCCGAATAGCACACGTTCTTGCGGAAGATCCAAGGTCGCCCATCACGGAGTAGCTCGGCGCCCGATAGTTCGATCACGACGCCGGCCGGCGCATCCAGCTCAAGTTCGTAGTGGCCAATGTACTCACGCCCGAGATCAAAGGTGAAGGCGTTGCTGGTCAGGACGTGCCGGTTGATACTGGCTAGGTCGAAAGGCGCATCCTGTATATGCGGTTCCAAGGGTTCTTCGTCGCAATACCGCGAAACATCCTCCACGCGGGCCGCCCCGGCTCCCGGCGCCTGGTACGCCGAAAAGGCCAGTGGCGCGACAAACCGCTGCACCAGATACGGCACCGGGCGCGCCTCATAGCCGCTCCAGATAGCCTTGGCCGGCGCCACCTCCGTTGCCGCAGGCCAGGTGGCAGTCGTTTCGGGCGGGAAGATGTGCTGCTCCCAGCCCGGTGGCTCCTGGACGGCATCATAATCTTCGCAGTAGTCGAGGGCCCAACCGCGCTCCGCCACGTCCTGACGCCACATCGCCAAAGGGAGACACTTCCACGAGGCGTCGGTGCCAAGCTGTAGATCCTGGCCGGAGAGTTCGGCAATAATCCCACCCGGCGCCGGCAGCAGCGCCAGGATCCTCGTACCCCGGCTATGATGAGCGACAATCATGATATGGAGTTGGCGGGCCGCAGGGGCTGGTGTGAAGATCAACTCATCATACAGGCACCAATGCGGATCGCCGGCCACAGGGCCACGGCCAAGGTAGGCGCCATTGAGGTACAGGTCGTAGAAACTCGATGCCGCGATCCGCACGCAGATAGGACCGGGCTGCGGCGGCAAGGCGACGGTGTTCGCAAACACCACATACTGGTTTGGCCCCGGGGCCTCCGTCCAGATCCAGCGGCCGCGGACAAATCCCGCATCGGCCTGCGTCTGGCCGGCGGCATCAGCGCCGCCAGACGCGCTTCGAGCTAGTGTCACCCTACCCTTCCTTCTGTTAAGGCATCGCTGATACTGCGACCGCATAGTAGCGCGGCGGCGGGCGCATGCCGGCCGGGCGGTCGTAGAACCCGCAGGGCCGCCCGCGCCGCGTTTGCTCCTTTGCAATGGACGAGACTGGATCCAACAGGGTTGTTTAGCGGACAATCCCGGCGCTGGGATGCTCCCCTGTCGATCGAACCGGCGGCAGCGGATTAGCCGTCGGCTCGTACTGCCGTTCTTACCCATCGGGGTGTTGGCGCCAGAGCGCACGCAAGCGATGTGCAGCCAGCTTTGGCCGGCGATCGCGGGTAAACACGCCCTTGAAATTCATGCTGCCAGTACGATGAACCCCTTGCCCGGTCTTGAAGTCGCACATATTCCAGACGTGCTGGCCGGCGACAAAAGGCTTGCTGTTGAGCAGTTTAATATATCCAACCAGCATCTCAGCCTGGTACTCCTCGCTGAACATCTCGGCCGGCTGGGCGTGCCAGCCAGGGAGTGTGTCGGCGCCGAATTCGGCCAGGATGAACGGCTTGGGATATCGGGCGTATAGCTCATCAAGTTCCGCGGAGAGCGCGGCAAACCCTGCCTCCAACTGCCCTGCGTTAACGTACCAGCCGTTGTAGCGGTTGAGGCACACCACGTCGTAGAACGCGAACGACTCGTCGTAGACGCCCTGGAGATTGACCAGCGTGATTGGCCGGGTCGAATCGCGCGACTTCGCCCTGTCATATAGTTCGCGGAAGAATGGGACGGCGGGCGGGCGCGTCGAGTGCGGCTCATTCGCCAGGCTCCACATGATCACGCAGGGATGGTTCTTATCGCGGGCGATCAGGTCCTCGGTGTACTGCACGCAGAGCGTGCGCCGGCGCTCCAGACCCTCCTGGCC
>JAICKM010000314.1 GCA_025927935.1 Chloroflexia bacterium
CTAGCGCTACAAAGCCCGCCTGCGCGGGCTGGAGCTATCTATCTCCCTTGCCCATACTTCGTCTTCCCGTCTTTACTTAGCACTCAGCAATGTGCTACGCACCGCTGCGCGAACAGCACTCAGCACTCGTCACGGGAGGCGAGTGCGGAGGTCGATGAGGTAGAGGCCCGCGGCGCCGGCCTGGTCCGAGATGAAGGCCAGGGTGGACGTGCCGGGGGCCAGGGCGGGGAAGCGCTCGGGGCTGAGGCTGGGTGGGGGCAGCAGCGGCGCGATCTGCCGGCCGTCGGCCTGGCGGGCCACCAGCCGCTGCACCGTGCCGTGCTCGTCCTGCACCACGTAGATGACCGAGCCGTTCGGCCCCCAGATGGGGTTGCCGGCCGTCGTCTGCGGGTCGGCGTAGTTGGTCAGGCGGCGCGGGTCGCTGCCGTCGACGGCCACCGTCTCGACGTTCGTGACCTGGTTTTCCAGCACGACGAAGGCGAAGCGGCTGCCGTCGGGCGACCAGGCCAGGGTGCCGTTGCTGTAGGGTTGGTCGGCGGTCGCCACGAGTTGCGGCTGGGCGCCGGGGGTGAGGGCCAGCGTGAAGATCCAGATGCGCCCGTCCTGCTCGCCCAGGTAGGCCAGGTGCTGCCCGTCGGGCGACCAGGTGGGATTGACCTCATAGGCCGGGTTGTTGGTCAGGCGGCGGACGTTGGCGCCGGTCGGGTCCATCAGGTAGAGGTCGAAGTTGCCGTCGCGGTTGCTGGCAAAGGCAATCCCGACAGGCCCCCAGGCGGGTGCGGCGTTAAAGTGGCCTGTCGCGATGCGCGTGGCCGGACCACCCAGCGCCGCGATCGTATAGATGTCACTGCTTTGCTCGGCCCACTGCACATAGGTCAGGCTCTTGCCGTCGGGCGACCATGCGGGCGACTTGAGGTCGCCGGGCTGGCTTTCCACCAGCCAGCGCGGGGTGGCGCCCGCCACCGGCGGCGCGGGGGCGGCGGGCGGTACGGTGGGCGGCACTGTCGCCAGCGGTAGCGTGGGCAGCACATTGCCGGGCGGTTGCGTGGCCGGGACGAGCGGGGGCGGCACGGGGGTAGCCGTGGCCGGTGGCCCGGCATTAGCCAGCGGATTCAGCGTCGGAGGCGGGGGCGCCGTGGCGGCGGGGCCGGCGGCGGTGGCGACCGGGGTCAGGCCGAGGGCCGAGCCGGCGGGTGGTGCCGTTGGGATGGGCGTCGGCGTGGTGGGGGCGCTGAGGCCGAAATCGCAGGCGCTGAGCGCGCCGAGCAACAGCGCTGCGGCCAGCAGCCGCGGGACGCCGCCCGCCAGCGCGGGGAGCAAGGGGGCGCTCATACCTGCCGCGCCTGCCGGGCCAGGTTCTCCAGGTCGGTTTGTAGCTCCTGCAACTGGCGGATCGCATCCGCCGGCGGGACCGCCCCGGCGCCGATATCGCGGGTGGCGCCCGGCGTGTTTTGCAGCAGGACCGCCTCGCGGATCCGGCTGACCTGATTAGCCATCTGTAGTGCCCTTTCGCCAACGCTCTGCGCGGCGCTCCGGGTGTGCGCCGCGGCCTCTTGTGCTTGCTGCGCCTGCTGCGCGGACTGCTGGGCATGCGCATCGCCGGGGATGCGCCCGAAGTAGTAGCCGAGGACCACGCCGGCCAGGCTGCTCAATAATACTAGAACGTCCTTGGCCGTACTCAGGTCGCTCCCGCGGATAAAGAGGACCGCGATGAGGGCGAGGCCCACCGTACCGCCGACCACGAGCAGGGCCAGGACGGTAGCGACCGTCTCTTTGCGTAATTGCAGGCGTTCCGCCAATGTTACGTCGCCGGCAGGCACAGAGGCGGGCGCCGCCGCAGCCCCCGGCGGCCCCTGCGGGCCGGGTGGCCCTGGTGGCCCCGGTGGGCCGGGCGGCCCGGCTATCGGCGTGCTGGCCGGAGCATGGTCGCCCAACGCTGTATCAGGGGCGGCAGGGGCGGGCGTGCTTTCGGGCGGTGGCGCCAGGGTGATCGTGACGGGGCCGCCACCAGATGGCGTATCCAGTGCAGAGGAGCCAGGTGCGCCTGATGTATCCGCAGTCAGCGGGCCGGCATCGGAAGCCGGACTCTCGCCGGCAGCCGTGTCCGGCGGCGCGCCGTCACTGCTTGTGGCCTCCGCTGGGCCGGGCGGGCGTAACCCGGCGTGGCCGGTGGGCGTGATTGGCTCTGGGACCGTGGGAGGGGCCGGTGCGGTGTCGCCGGGTGTGAGCGGACCGAACGTGGCGGGGTCGGCGGCGCGCAGCACGGCGCGGGCGCCGGGGTACTGATCGACCAGGGCTAGCAATTCGTCGCCAACGCTCGCCTGGGCATTCATGTCGGCGGCCACGGCCAGCCCGCGGTTGAACAGGTCGTCCAGGCGGCTGAAGAACGCCGGGCCGGCGGGACCGAGGGCCGCCTCCAGATCGACGCGATGGGTGTTGATAATCGCGATAATGGCGAAGGGATCGGCCATGGGGTAAGCTCCTTGGCGGCACGGGCTGGGCGGCGCGTCAGGCGGGCGGCACCACTTGCAAGGTGCCCAGCGGGTGGGCATAGAGCACATAGGCGAGCCAGGTGGAGTTGCCCGGATTGGCCTGGCGGATCTCCTGGCGGGCCTGCCGGCACGCCGCGCCGAAGGTGCTGCCCAGGCGCAGGTTGTCATAAAAGCGGATGGCAAACTGGGCCGCCAGGTCGTCCTGCACCTCCCAGTTTGTGCCGATGAACCCGCTGGCGCCCAACTGGACCATGCGATCCACCCACCCGCCCAGGCCGCTCAGGGCCAGCCCCTGGCGGCCCGAATGGCAGGCGTTGATGAAGACCAGGGGCTGCTCGGCCGCGAAGCCGTTGGCGATGGGATTGCCGGTCAGGCTCGCGGGCGTTAACTGGCTGGTCCCGATCTGGATGGCGGCATTGGTTGGGTCGCTTACCTGGAAGTTGCCGTGCGTGGCGACATGGAACAGGTTCACCCGGCCTGATGCCATGACGGCGCGCACCTCGTCGGCGCTGCGCGGCAGCGGGTTATAGAGCGTCAGCGGCGGCCAGCGCGCGGGCAGGCTGGTCATATAGCGGCTTTCCAGTTGGGCCGCCGGCAGATTCGAAGGCGGCACCACCGGGCAGAGGGTGCGCATCGTCACCTGGCGGCGTAGCGGATTGGGCCGGGTGTTGGTCAGCGTCAGCCAGCGCGCCACCTGAAAGCGGGCGCAAAGAAAATCACAATCGCGATCGGCGAGGCCCCCGCCGTAGGGCTTGATGATCTCCCAGGGAATCCAGGGTTCGGTGCTATAAATCAAGATGGTGCGCGCTTGGGGCGCGCACCGTTTGTAGAAGTCCTTGAGCAGCGGGGGAAAGAGCATATCGTACAGGTTTTCGCCGATTTGCTCCAGGGCGCGCACCGCTGCCGTAAGCGCGTCCTGGCCGCTCCCGTCGCCGGGTGGTGCCTCTTTAGAGGCAGGCAGCCGGGCGCGGGCGCTGAGATTGGCATACTGCGCTTGCGCCCAGCTTTCGACATTGTTTAGCTCGATGGTGCCGCCCTCGGCATAATCCAATTCGCCGTTTTGCGGCCAGCTAAACTGGAAGTGCAAGTGGTCGCGCCCGTCCTGCACGAGGCGGTCGATATGCAGGAGCACATCGGGGGTCACGGTGTCGCCGCCCGCGCCTGTGTCGTTGTCGCCGGCGATGGGCACCTCGTAGGTGACGGTAGGCGCCGTGCCGCCGACCTTGACCTTGGCGACCACGCGGCCCAGGATCGCGGTGGCCTGCAAAAAGGTGACGCTGATCTGCTGCTCGCCCGTGACGCCGGGCCGCGAGCGCAACTGGAAGGTGGCCGGCGGGCTGTCGGCGTTCTCCACCACGGGCAGATCGGCGCGCGCCGCGCCGATGACCTCGAAGGCGGTCGCATAGACAATGACGGACACGGGCGGCGCCCCGGTCTCGCCTTCTGCGGTGCGGGTCAGCTTGGCGCGCAGGGGCGGGGCGGTGGGCGATTCGGGCGGCGCCTGCTGTTTGAGCGTGACGCTTAGCTCAAAGACCTGCTGGGGCGGCACCATGGCCGGGGCCTGCACAGAGGCATAGCGGTTGACGACGGGGATCACCGGCGGCTGGTCGGCTTCCGGCACCGTGGCTCCGCTCTCGGGACGTTGTGTGTCCTCGACCCACACGTTGGCGCCCGGCATCGGGGGCATCACGATGTCTGGCCCATAGAACGGCGGCGCCTCGATCCCGCCAGGGATCCGGAAGACCGGCGGTTGCCGCCCGGTGGTATCAGGACTTGGCTCGGTGGGGTTGTCTATGTCCGCGCCGGGCACGACCGGGACCGGCGGCGGGGTGGCGTAGAAGGCGAACGAGGGCGCTTCGGGCGTGCGCGGCCCCGGCCCGCTGCTGGGGCCGCCGGTGGCGCCCAGGCTGCTGCCGGCGCGCAGATAGGGGCCGAGCGCGGCGCGGACCGCGTCCTGGCGATTCAGCGCGACCCCCGGCAACAGCAGGATGGCGTTATCCTCCTGCCAGGCCAGGACATACTCCGGCAGCAGCGGCGCCGGGACTCCCGCGGCGCCGAGCATCTGCGCGAACGCATCGGCGGTGCCGCCCGTTGCCAGGCGGATCGACAGGCCGGGCCAGCGCTGGGCCAGGGTGGCCGGCAAGGCGGCGGGCGTCTGGCGCAGGCAAAGGATGGCCCGCGCGGTCAGGTCGCGCCCGGCGCTCCCCGGGGCCCCCGGCAGCGCGACGACGGCCTGCACGGCGTCCAGCACATTGTCCGGCGGCATCACGGCCACCACCAGTCCGCTGGGTGTGGGTGTCTCCATGCGCTCTCCTCGTAATTCGGCCCCGCTCCTGGTCTGCGCCTGGCGGGGGCCTGCCCTGCGATTATAGCACGAAGCAGGCGCGGGCGCGAGTGGCCGACGAGTGGTCGGTGGGCAGTGGTCAGTTTATTGCGCAACTACGGTCAATAGCTGCCATGGACGTACATTGGGGCCGGCAAGCCTTATCGTACTGATCACTGCCCACTGCCCACTGCCCACTCGCCTTGACAAGCCGGAGGCGGCTGCGCTATAGTGGTGCGCCATGACCACAACGACTCTACCGGCCACGCGCCCGGCCTTGCGCGTCGGCCTGCTTTCCGCCGCCGAGGCGCCCGCCTGGGACCGCTTCGTGGCCGCGCACCCCGCGGGCCATCTGCTGCAATCCTGGGAATGGGGCGCCTTCAAGGCCGGGCAGGCGTGGACGCCCGCCCGGCTGGCTGTGCGCCGCCAGGACGACGGCGCGATTCTGGGCGTGGCCCAGGTGTTATTTCGCCGCCCGGTGAAGGGCGCGCCCGTGTCCATCGCCTATGTGCCGCGCGGCCCGGTCGCGCCCTTGGGCGATGCGGACCCGGTGGGCGTGGCCCTGGAAGCCGGCTTGCACGCGCTCTGCCGCCGCCGGGGCGCGATTTTCCTCAAGATCGAGCCGAACCTGCCCGCGGGTGACGCGCTCAGCCGCGCCTTGCGTGGAGCGGGGTTTGTCGAGGCCCAGCGGGTGCAGCCGCGCCGCTCCATCCTGCTCGATCTGCGCCCCGCCGCGCCTGAAGACACGCTGCTGGCCGCCATGAAGCCTAAGACGCGCTACAACATTCGCCTGGCGCTGCGCCGGGGCGTCCAGGTGCGCCAGGGGACGAGCGCCGCCGATTTGCAACAGTTCTATGACTTGCTGCAAGTGACCGGCGAACGGGACGAGTTTGGCCTGCACAGCTTCGACTACTACCGCGCGGCGTGGGCCGAGTTCGGCCCCGGGGCGCCTGCGTCGCCCGCTCGCCCGGTGGCGGCGCTGTTCCTGGCCGAACATCCCGATGTGCCGGGCGGGCCGGTAGCCGGATTGATGGCCTTCGCCTTCGGCGCGGAAGCCATCTATATGTACGGGGCCAGCGCCGACCGGGGCCGCGAGCATATGCCGACCTATTTGCTCCAGTGGGAGGCAATGCGCTGGGCGCGCGCCCGCGGCTGCCGCCGCTACGACTTCTGGGGCATCCCCGACGCGCCCGAAGCCGAGGCACCGGAGGCCGGGGAAAACCAGAACGTGCGCCAGGGGTTGTGGGGCGTCTATCGCTTCAAGCAGGGCTTCGGTGGGCAGGAGATCGACTATGCCGGCGCCTGGGACTATGTCTACCGGCCGCTGGCCTACACGCTCTACCGCCGCCTGCTGGCCCGCCGCACCGAGTCCTGAGCCTCGTATATATAGGGGCCGGTTGCAAACCGGCCCGGCGGGCGGAATCGCCGGGTGGATTCCCAGGGTTTTGCATTGTATAATGGCGACACAGCTTGGTAGTCCCCCAGCGTGATTTTGCTGGGTGGCAGGCCGGTTGCAAACCGGCCCCTACAAGGCGAAATGACGCTCAGGCCGGTTTGCAAACCGGCCCCTACAACGCAAAACTACAATGGCCGGTTATTCTGACCACTGACCACCGACTACTAACCACTGCTCGGTGCGGCGAGCGCGCGGAAGAATCGGGGGATTCGACACCATGCACAGCAGGTTGCAGTTGCACAGCGCCGGGCGGAGGCCACGATGCGCCGCGGGGTAATCGCGGTCGTGCTCCTCGTGCTGGCCGGGATCGCCGTGCTGGCCGCGCCGGGCGTGCGGCCCGCGCCGCTGGTCGCGCCCACGCTGAACGGCCGCATCGCCTACGCCAGCGGCGGCAATATCTGGATCTGGCGCAACGGCGCCCATCAGTTCACCAACAGCGGCCACGACGGCTCGCCCGACCTCACCCCCGACGGCCAGCGCCTGACCTATGTGCGCTATGACGACAGCTTCTCCGACGTGCTGGTGCAGGCCACGGCGGGCGGCGATCCCCAGTTTCTGACCAAGAACCGCCCTGTGGCTGAAACCGGCAGCCTGGAATATGTGCAGCAGGCGCTGTGGGCACTGAATCCGGCCTGGGCGCCCGACGGCAGCCGCCTTGCCTGGGCGTCGGACAGGGGCACGGACGCCCCGGTGCTCTGGATTATGGACAGCAGCGGCGATAATCAACATTCCTTGCAGACCAGTCCGCCCAATCCGCCGCTGGAGCACCCGCGCTGGTCGCCGGACGGCAGCGCCATTGCCGCCACGAGCCTGGGCAGCGGCAAGGACGAGATCTGGAGTCTGAACCTCGACAGTGGGGTCTGGAAGGAAGTGGCCGCCCCCACCGACGGCGCCTATGACCCGGCCTGGTCGCCGGACGGCACGCGGGTGGTCTACGCCGCCCGCAGCGGCCGGCAGACCGATATCTGGGCCGCGCCGGTGGACGGCTCCACGCCGCCGGTGCAGTTGACGCAGATGGGCCGCGCCCGCGCCCCGGTCTTCTCGCCCGACGGCAAGCAGGTCGCGTTCCTGGCCGAAAAGGACGACCGCTTCCAGATGTTCGTGATCGACGTGCGCGAGGACAACGGCACCTTGCGCGCGGGCAGCCCGCAGCAAGTCACCAGCCAGGATGCCGGCCTGGACGCCCCGTCGGGCCTCTCCTGGAGCCGGTAGCAGGGCGCTACATCCGCGCCTTTCGGGCCGGTCAGGGCGATCCGGTCCGCTGCGGAAACAGGACGCTGATGCTCTCGTGGTTGTGGATGCGGCGGATGGCTTCACCAAACAGCGGGGCCACTGAGACCAACTCTACTTTGGCCGAGTTGGTCACGGGCTGCGTTTCGACGGTATCGGAGATCAGCAAGGCGCGGATCGGGCTGGCATCCAGGCGCTCCATCGACCCCGGCGCGAACACTGCGTGCGTGATCGCGGCGTA
>JAICKM010000167.1 GCA_025927935.1 Chloroflexia bacterium
CCCCAGATCGACCAATGCGGCTTCTAGGATTGCTGGAGCCTGTCCACTGTGATACAGAGTGTGGTCGCAACCGTTGTGAATCACCTGGACACGGTGGGGATCGACTCCGAAGGCGTCGATAATGCATTGGCGCGAGTATTCGGACACGGTGATGATGGCCGCGGCGCGGCGCAGGAGGCGCCCGGCCCGCCGAAATAATGGCGACTCGTCGTTCGCCCAATGCAGGCTCACAGTATCATGCATGGAAACCACAAGCTTGCCGGAGGGCACTGCGGGATCGGTTGTGACATGCATCTGGTGGAACACGTCGTATTGCTGCCTCAGCAACCACTCCATCGAGGGGATTCGCAGATAGGTCTGCGCCAGGTGCATTGCGCGGCCTGGGACCGGCACCGTGCGCGCCGCGATGCGGTCGCCCGTGTTGGTGCGTGCAAGGCTTTGCCGGTGCAGATCGCTATGCCGCAGGGACGGTAGAAAGGACACATACTCGGCATCCGGCCGCAGGCGGACAAGGTTGTGCAACAGATGCGTCATATGGACGCCGAGCCCCGTCTTTGTTTCCGGGATGAGTCCTGCGTAGAAGGCCAAGCGCATCGCTCTAACGTCCTGTCGGTAGACGGCACAAGGCGCTCTTCGCAATCTGTGCCAGCTTCGGGTGGGCCTTCAGAAACCGCCGAGAATAGACGATTTGGGCCGGCCATCCATTGGGATGCAAATCGGCGGATCCTGCGCGATCGCCGCGCAGCAGCGCCACAAACACCCATTGATTATACTCATCGTAGTCGAATTCCCACTCGGCAAAATCGCGCACTGTCCAGAAGCTGCGGTGCGTTTCATACGCGTTGCCGAACATTTCTTGTTGGAAGAAAACAGTGGGCGAGGACAGCAACACAAAACGTGCTTTCGTGCGCAGCTTGTTAAGTAGCTCCCGGCCCTCTTTCTTCGTGAAGTGTTCTATAACATCACCGATAATTACCAGATCGTAGTCTGGTAGGGAGTCGATAAGCTCGCGCACGTCACCATAGTGGACTTGATCATAGACGTAGGAATAAAGGGGAGTAGCATACTCGGGAAATGCTTCCACGCCCTCGATACGTACCTGCCAATCAGCAGGGGCGTACCGCCCCGCGCTTACGTCGAGATACTCGCGGGCCAGAAACCCCCATTTCCCAAACCCCACGCCAACATCCAGCACAGATTTAGGCTGTATCCGCGTTATCCAATCCACCATTTTGCTAATATGAAAGTGTGAACTAGAGGGCACTGCGCCTATCCTCTCCGACGGTTGCTAGCTGCTGAACGATCGCAGGAACGGCGTAATAGCATCGGCAGCAGTGGGCCAGTACGGCCGCAATCCGCAATAGCATAAGTCGGAACCAAAATGCTTCACGCCTCAATGCACCCCTGATTGATGGCTTAATCACCCATTGAAGCGTAAATCTAAGAGCTACCAGCGGCTGACCTCGCGCATGTTTGCGAGTGAAAAGCAACCCATTGCGCACAAACAAGAACGTTCCCGTCGTGACCTTTTTGTCCTTCGCGGATGCCGATACCTTGTGCCAGATATGGCTCTGCGCCACCACTACCCCTTTATACCCGGCTCTTGTTGCACGGACACTCCAGTCCGTGTCTTCATAGTATGCAAAAAAGCGAGGATCAAGCAGACCAACTTGCTCTAGCACGGCTCGCCGCGCCATCAAGCAGCAGCCCGTCACAATCGGTGTGGCCCGCAGACCATTGTAAACGCCACTGGTGTCCTCCTGATTGGGGTTGTAGTGGTAAGCCCAGCCCGTCTGCCAGTTGATTTCTCCACCGAAAAACCAGACAATGGTTGGTCGATCATAATAGTAGATTTTTGAGCTAGCAAACCCTACTTCAACATCCGACTCAAAAGCGGCTAATAACGGCTCCAGAAACCCTGGATCAACAACGGTATCGTTGTTCAACAACATTATATAATCGGCGCCATTAGCTAGTGCATAGTTGATTCCTCGGTTGTTGGCCTTGGCAAAGCCTAAATTCGCCCCGTTTTGAATCACAGTGACCTCTGGATAATGTTCTTGTGCGCACGCTATAGTGCCGTCTACCGAACCGTTATCCAACAGGACTACTCGAAAATTGGCATAGGTCAGATGGCGTAGTGATTCTAAGCATTCTCTTGTTTCTAGCCAGCCGTTCCAGTTGAGTACGATGATGTAGACGAATGGTCCGCTAATTTGAGATGAGTAATTCTTCATAGATTTCTTTGATTTGCGCTGCGACTATATCAGCGTCGTACAACTCAGCAGCCCGTTCACTGGCCTTGAAACCTAAGTATGCGCGCCGCGAAGTGTTATTCAACAATTCAGCAAGAGCACCTGCCAGTTGCTCGGGTGCGTAGGGATCTACAAGGAGAGCAGCCTCTCCGACAACATCAGGTATCGAGCCACTGCGGGTGGTGATAATTGCCTTTCCGCAGGCCATCGCTTCAGCCAGCACCATCCCGAACTGCTCTTGCCAGTACGGAGTCGTGACGCTAGGTAGGACAAAGATATCGGCAAGGGCGTGAACTGCCGGCATGCGCTTATATGTTTGGTTAGGCGCAAAAATCACCTTCTCCGTGATACCCCATTGCTTCACCATGGTTTCTAGTTTCAACCGCTCGGGTCCGCTTCCGACCAGAACAAACCGAACATTCTCGTAATAACCCATCCCGTAGAGCAAGCGAGCGGCGTGAATGAGATCTGCTAGGCCTTTTTCTTGGATAAAGCGTCCACAATAAAGAATGACTTGGGAATCAGATGGCAGACCCCATTGTGCGAGCAGAGATCGATCTTTCGGCTGGGGGCGGAAATGTTTCTGATTCACTCCGGCCGGAATAAGCCTGATCATCTGCTCCTCAACCCCTTCCAGCATCAAAGCCCGCTTCGCCATAGGTGTTATCGCCAAAAATCGATCAACGCCTGCCCGCACGGCACGCTTGCGCGCAGCTAGCCTGGAGTCTTCATCGTGTAGAAACGGAATGTTCTCCCAGCAAGTGAGTACTACTTTCGCGCCGCTCTGCTTCTTTGCTTTGATCGCCTGCTCCGAAAAGGGGATGAACGTTTCCGCAGCATGCACGATGTTTGCCGGGCGCATAGCCTTCTCTAGGCCAAGCAATTTACCCGTATCCACTCGCCGAAGAAGGCGCAGACCAACACGTCCCAGAAACGAACTCTTCGTCGCAATGGATATGAGACTATGCAGTTCCACAACTGGTAATTGGATATCGCTCACATCGTACAATCCATCCCGTTGGCCAATACAGAAAACATCGAATGCTGATTGCAGTGGCTCATAGCTCTGCATTTCCCACTTATTGAGTGCCGCCCCTCGCACAATAGCGATGCATATGGTCATTTGGTGTGGTTCGCCTTAAAGATGTCGATGGCTATGAAGCCAGTGAGTGTCCCCACATCACGTACTAACTGAAAAGCAGTGTACGACCATGATCTTTGCCGATATCCTGCGCGGAGTGCTCTCCACAGGAGAAAGGGTGGTAGCAAGCGAACGTAGTTGCGCAGCGTATGAGGTACAGTAGTGCTCTTGCCGTACCAGCGAGCAGCTTTAAACACCTCTGAAATCGTCGCAGGATTACGGTGATAGCACACAGCCATATCAGCGCGGATAGCCAGTTGCCCCAGCTTCTTTGAAAGGGTTACATCCTCTCCACAACCGATATCATCGTATCCCCCTACTTGCAAGAATGCTTCACGCCTAATCGCCCGAAAGACACTACAGGTGTCACCAAAATCGGCTGGCATCCTTCTATCGGGCGGTAGTCCACTGCTGATACTTACATACCGCGCCCAAGGTTGATCAACGTTGCTAACATGCTCATCGCGAGTGAACGCTCCCACGGCACCAGTTTCCACGATGGGCCGTATTAGTTTTTCTAAGAAGTCTGGAGCGAAGGTCATATCCGCATCCAAGAATGCTAGAATTGAACCGGCGGCAACCCGAGCGCCATAGTTTCGTGCAATCGCAGGTCCGCGATGATCCTGTCTGAGCAACGTCACCCCGTATTTGGCTGCGATCAGTGGAGTCGCATCTGACGAACCGTCATCCACGACGATGATCTCATAGTTGCTAGGGCCAAGCGTCTGGGATCTGAGTGTTTCCAAACATGCGGTGATACATTTGGCCTCGTTGTACGCCGGAATAATAACCGACACCAACCCGTTCCTGTGCTCTTCACTCAAGTCGGAAACTAGCGGGGTACTTGAAGCTGGATGGGCGATCGCTCTGTTATCCATCTGCATTTTTAACCACTACCACTAATTGATCACCCGTGTTTAACCGGGCGCCTATCGCAGCTAGGGCCTTGAGTAAAAAGGTCTTGATCGTGTTACCGCGATAATCCATACTCTCACTCGACATCTCTACTACCTCAAGTCCTGAGCGTTGGCTTAACAGCGCTACGGTCTTGGGCGTAAACTGCCAAATGTGCTGCAAGGGCTGGAAGCCATACCAGCGCGGGCCGATGATACGTACTATGAAGCTATCATAGCTAGGGGCTGTGATAACGGCGACCCCTCCCGGTTCCAACTGTGCCTTCACCGCAGCCAGAAAAGCTTCGGGTCTTTCAACATGCTCTAGAACATGACTTATCGTAATTAAGTTGAAGCGTCTACCCGCGAGAGTGGGCGCTGGGTAATGGGCGTGAACAACATCAAGATGCAACTTATCTCGGGCATAACGGACAGCGGCGGGTGAGGGTTCGATGCCGGTGGCTTGAAAGCCTTGCTCCTGTGCCAGCTCCAGCATAAATCCAATCCCGGTGCCCACATCTAATAGCGTTCCATTAGACACATACGGCCGCGCATGATCTAGTATAGATGCCATATACCCGCGCCATATGGCGCGATTCTGTACATACTGTTTGTGGTAGTGCTCGTCAGAATCTGTAAAATACTCCTGTCCATTGCTTTCTGGTGGATACGGCATTGTCTGTCCCAGCCCGCATGATACGCAACGGTAGACCTGAAAGCCCCTAGAACCCCGAAGGACGGGCTGCCCCAGTTGCTGTCCACAGAGCGGGCAATCTATGGTTAGACCCCTCTTCACCGCTCGTGATGTCATGCGAATACCCTTGCGATTCAAGTTCTTGTTAAGAGCACTCTTAACTCGGCAAATCGAAACGCCCCCGTCACCTGCAATCCTATAAGATAGACAAGCGCGGCTAATGGGGCAAACACGAAGTTCCTAGTAATAGGGACCAACAACAAAAACATCGTGTACGGGATGAGACTTGCGAATACAGGCCAGAGGCTGCGCGACAGTCCCATGTGAAAGGCGCGATACACGAACCAGAGGCCCAAGACCAGGCCGATCAGCTCAGTCAGGCTGGTCGCCAAGGCCGACCCAGTAAAGCTAAGAAACGGGATCAAGAGCAGGTTGGTGAGAATATTAAAGACTGCCATGACGAGCGCTGCGCGGGTCAACAGGACTTGGCGACCCTGCGCAATTGCCAGGTGAAAAACAATAGGGCTGACAAACATGGGAACTTCAGCCCAAATAATGAACCGCAAAGCCGGGATAGCGGCCAAGTAATCGGGAGAGTAGACTAGGAGAATGATCGGCTCTGCCAGTACCGTGACCCCCACTGCGATTGGTAATACCAGCATCAGCATGTACTTGAATACCGTGTGATACAGACGCTCCATCTGCGCACGGCACGCCGGATCCTGTGCATAGCGTGACAGCAAGGGAAAGACTGAAATCAGCACGGCCCCCGGCAAAACGTTGAGCGCTTCGGTGAGCTTGTAGGTGGCGGCATAATAGCCTACTGAGTCACTTGTTTTGAACAGCGACAGTAAGACGGCATCGACGCGGTAATAAATGACTCCGAAAGCGACAGAAAAAGCAAGGGGCAAGGCCTCCTTCAGCAGTGCTCTGAACACCGCTTGGTCATAGACGAAAGATGGGTGAATCACTCGACGCGCCATTCGCTGATACATAAGAAGCGCAGGGATAGCGACAACAATATTAACTGTAGCGAGTGCGAACAGATCGCCTTGTGCCCAGATGACTAGAAAGCCACCTAGTGTTGTCAGCACTGAAATAAAGAGTCCCACGGTTTTGATATAGCCTATTTTCATCTCTGCCTGTAAGACATCAGCATAGATGCTGTTGAAGGTGCCGAACATCGGGACAGCGGCCAGTAGAATTAGCAGTTTGAGGTCCAGGCGATAGGGCATCATCACTACCATGATTATGCATGCGCTATAGGCGATGCCGGCCAGCGCGACCTTCGCTAAAATCGCGGTCCCAATAAAACGCGCCAGGTCTGACCGTTTGCGTGCTACCTCTCGCACCACGATGGTATCAATCCCGGCATCTGTGATGATTCCAAAGAAGCTGAGGAATGCGAAAGCCGTGTTCCAATCCCCAAAGGTCGCCGGTCCGTAGTGTAGCGCCAGGGCACGAAACAGGAGCAGGCCCAGCAACTTCTGGGCAAACGTGACGCCGACGACGGTTGCTGAATTCTTCAGGATCAGGCGCCCAACTCGGTGTTCTGGAACTGTGTCGCCCGGTGGGCCTGGAACCGGCAGTACGGCAACGTCAGGGTTCTGGCTCACAGCTAGTGCCGGCTCCCGATCTGCTGGATAGCGCGCACCGCGGCGGCGTTATCCGGGGCGAGGCGGATGGCGACGCGGTAGGCCGCCAGGGCGCCCGCCCCGTCTGAGGTGTGTTGTAGCCAGTCGCCGAGGGCGACATACTGTTCCGCCGGGGCGCCCGGATCGAGTTGCAACGCCCGGCGCTGCTGGGCGGCGGCTTGCGCCCAGTCGCCCTGCCCGGCCGCGGCGCGCGCTACCGCGTAGTACGCGGCCGGGTTGGTCGTGCCCGCCGCGATAGCCGCCTGGTCGATGGGCAGCGTACTGGCGAGGAGATGCCGCTGGTAGACCAGATTAAACGCCATCACGGGCCATTGATCCACCGATGCTGCGGTTGCGTGCTGGTAGGCCACCGCGCGGTCGATCTGCTGCTGGGCCAGGTAGAAATAGGCGGCGCGGCGCGCGCTGGTCGGACTCGCCGGCCAGGTCTGCCAGGCGGCGGTCAGCCAGTGATCGGCGGTGGCCGCGGTGGCCGGCGTGGGGTCGCCGCCCAGGTCGATGCGCGCCTGGGCCAGGTTGCCCAGGTTGCCTTCAGCCAGGCTCCGTAGCGGCGTGCCGGCTGCGATCACGAGCAACGCCGTCGGCAGTCCGGCGACGAGCAGCCCGCGGCCCAGATGCGCGCGGGGCACTGGCGCAGCGCGGCCCGCGGTGCCCTGGCGCGGGGGTCCGGCCGCCAGCAAGAGGGCCGGGGTGACGATCAGCAGCGGCAGCAGGAGCGACTCGTAATGCACATCGTCGCCCACGCCATGTACCAGCAGGGCCAGCCAGGCGACCAGGGCCGCCCACCAGAGCGCCGGAAGGGGCGCGGCCCCGCGCAGCGCGCGCCACACACCGGCCGCGGTGGCCGCCGTGAGCAGCGCGTAGCCCAGCATCCCGCCGAGGCCCTGGGCGATGCCCAGGTCGAGCCAGAGGTCATGGGCGTGGGGCTCGGGCGGCGCACCGTGGAACAGGATGTACTGGGCGTAGGTCGGCTCAAACACGCCCAGGCCGGCGCCTGTGAACGGATAGTCGGCGAAGAGGGCCAGCGCCTGGCGGTAGAGCGTGAGCCGCAGCACCAGCGAGCGCAGCAGCGCGGGGTCGCGCAAGGTCAGCAGCAGCCCGGTAGCGCCCGCGACCAGGGCCAGCCCAAGCACGGCGAGGATGGTGGGTCCGACCCAGCGGGCTACTTGCTTGCTGTCGTGCCGCCGGACGAGATACGCGAGGGCCGCACCCGCGCCGGCCAGCCCCAGGGCGAGCCAGGCGCCCCGCGACTCGATCAGCAGCAGAGCGAAGGTGCAGAGGACCGTGGCGACCCCGGCCGCCAGCCGCCCCGCGCCGCGCCCGGCGACGGCCCCGGCCACCGCGAACGGCAGCGCGATCTCCAGCCCGCCGGCCGCGATGTTGGGGTGCGGCTTGTGCCAGCCCAGATCGGGCAGCAGGCCGGTGAAGGGCGCGCTGAGAGCGCGGACCAGGGCGAACTTGCTGCGCTCCGCAAAGTCGTTTTGCAGCACGAAGTACAGCGCCAGCCCGGCGCCGAGCAGCACCAGCAGCGCCGCGCCCGCCGATACCGGCAGGCGACCGGCCGCGATCAGCGCGGCCAGGGCCAGGCCCAGGGCCAGCAGGGCCCACGGCCCCAGGCTACGCGCCGGGTCAAAGCTGACCAGGGTGGCGAGCAGGCCGGCGGCGCCGAACAGCGCCCCGCCCACCCAGAAGACGCGGCTCACCCCGCCGGGTTCCCCGGGCGGCTGTCGTCCTCCCGTGGGGTAGCGACCACGGTGGCCCCCACGACGGCGCCGGCATCCGCGACGTGGTGCCCGTTGGCCGGCGGTGTCTCAACGATCAGCCCGTCATTATGGTAATAGTAATAGTAGTAACCCTGGATGTCGCGCAGCTTCACGCGATTGAGCACAGGAATGAGGATGCGCACGCCGACGCTTTGCAGGTGGCGCTTGACGCGGAGCACCATGTCCCGCCGGGCCACGCCCGCGTTGATCACCAGGATGGTTGCGTCCACGCGTGCGGCGAGGATAATCGGATCGATGACCGCCCCCGCCGGCGGGGCATCGTACAGCACGATATCGGCGGCGCGGGCCAGTTCGTCCATCACCTGGCTGGTCTGGTGCGCGTTGAGAACCTCGGAGGGGTTCGGCGGCAGGGGGCCGCTGGTGATCAGCCACAGCCCCGGCACGCCCGGCACCGGCTGCAAGGCCCCCATGCGGTTGGTGCCTTCCTTGAGCACCAGGTTGGTGAAGCCGACTGTGTTGGGCAGATTGAAGAGCTTATGCTGGCTGGGCCGGCGCAGGTCCGTATCCACCAGGATCACCCGCTGGCCGGCCTGGGCCAGCACGACGGCGAGGTTGGCCGCGGTAAAGCTCTTGCCCTCGCGCGGCCCCGCGCTGGTGACGACCATAGTACGCACCGGCTTATCGACGCTGGCGAACTGGATATTGGTGCGCAGCACGCGGAAGACTTCGGATTCCACCGAGCGCGGGTGCTCCAGCGTTACCAGGTTATGGCCGGTCAGCTGCCCGGCCTCAGACGCGGCGAAGCGCGCCGTCTCGGCTTTGCGCTTGCGCCGGCCGCCGGGGCCGCGGCGGATCACACCGCCGATCTCGCCGATAGCCGCCATCGGCGGCAGGCCGAGTGTCTCCTCCAGGTACTCCGGCGAGCGCACGGTGTAGTCCAGATACTCACGCATGAAGGCCAGGCCGATGCCCAGGACCAGCGCGGCTCCCCCGGCGATCAACACCTGGGGCAGCACTTTGCGCGTGAGTTGGTGGCCAGGCTGCGCCGGGTCCACGACGACAGCCGAGTCGACTCCGGCACTGGCCGTCGCGGCATTCGCCACGGCGATCAGGCCGGTCGTCCGCGTCTGCTCCAGCGCGCTGACCCGGTCGTACAGTGGGTTCAACTGGGCGTCGCGCGCCGCAGACGGCGGCTCGGCTTCCAACTTGGCGATCGCGGCCTCATAGCTCTGGATTTGCGTGTCGAGCTTCTTCAGTTGCGCGTCGAGCGCCTCCAGAGCGGTGGTGCGGGCATCGGGCGCCTGCTGCGCCTGTTGCTGCTGTTTCTGTGTGGCGTTGGAGGAGAGGAAGACCTTGACCAGCGTGGCAACCAGTTGCTGGGCATGCTGGGGCGAATCGCTCTGGCCGTGGATCTGATAGAAGAGCGTGTTCGGCACCAGTTCGGTCGTCACGCCGCCGATGATCGCGCCAGGGCCGCCGGGGAAGGGCAGCTCCTTGGCGACGGATTCGGCGAACGTCTGCGAATGGATCAGCGCTGTATAGCTGTCGGCGAGATTGGCCGCCGCGGTGCTCTGGTAATAGAGGATCAAATCGCTCGGCACCGATGGGTTGAGCAGCAGCGTGGCACTGCTCTCGAAAACCGCCGGTTGCTGGAGGGCGAAGACCCCGGTCGAGCTCATGGCGGCCACAACCAGCAGGACCATGATCCACCAGTTCTTCTGGACAATTTTGAGATAGCGCACCAGCTCCATTTTGCTCGTTGCTCCTTACCCAGGTTCGTCCCCGTGGGCGTGACCGGCTCCTGCGGCCGGCCGGCTCAGGGCGAGACTCTGGCGGGCCAACCCGCGCATTTCGCCCCAAGTGCGCTGGGCGATCCCATACGGCCACTGATCGGCATCGCCCAGAATATGCTTGACGCTATGTTTGAGGCTGCGCGACACCAGGTAGCCCCGCTGTTTCCGTGTCTCGGTTGCAAAGACCGCCCGCAAGCCGCGACCGGTGAGCACTAGCGCGGTGCGGCACCCGGCGCTGAGGCCGGCCTGAATATCGGTCCAGTGGTCGCCCACCAGATAAGCCTGGCTCCAGTCGATCGGGTATTCGCGTGCGGCCGCCCAGAGTAAGCCGGGCTGCGGTTTCCGGCAGGCGCAGTGCTCGTCGGGCCGGTGCGGGCAATAGAGCACCTTGTCGATACGGCCACCGGCTGCGGCCACCGCGGCGATCATGCGGGCGTGGATCTCGTCGACCTGGGCGGCGGTCAATTGCCCCCGGCTGATCACCGCCTGGTTCGTCACAACCACGATGCGACAGTCGGCCTGGGTCAGCGCGCGCAAGCCGTCCAGGGCGCCGGGCAAGAAGCAAAACTCGGCCCAGCTCTTAACGTGGTCCGGGCGATTGTAGCAGATGACACCATCGCGGTCCAGGAACACGGTCTTCATGCGCCACCCCCGTGGCTCTCGCGGCGCACGACCGTCAGGGGCGCGGCGCCCTGGGCCCGCTCGCGTAGCGCACTCGTTACCACGTGGCTAATAATCAGGTGGGCGTCCTCAATCTGCTCCATACATGGGTTTGC
>JAICKM010000449.1 GCA_025927935.1 Chloroflexia bacterium
GCCATCTTGCGCCATCTCACCAACCGGCCCGCCGGACAGCGCGAACTAGCTCATGAAGCGAACCGTCGCTTACGCGTGCGAACGGGCGACCTGCGCTGGCGCACGCCGCAGGCGCCCGCGGGCGTGCTCTTCGTGCTGGCCGTGGATGCCAGCGGCTCGATGGTGCGCAACCGGCTGGGCGCGGCCAAGGGCGCCGCGCTGCTGCTGCTGGAGCGGGCCTACCGCCACCGCGACCGGGTCGCGCTGATCGGCGTGCGAGGCAACGCCGCGCAGGTGCTCTTGCCGCCCACGCGCAGCCTGGGCCGCGCCCGCCGCCTGCTCGACAGCCTGCCCGCCGGGGGCGGCACGCCGCTGGCCTCGGCGCTGGCCCAAAGCTGGGAGCTGGCCGCCCGCGCAGCCCTGCACGGCTACACCCACACCATGCTCGTGCTGCTGACCGATGGGCGGGCCAATGTGCCGCTGGCCGCGCCCGCCACGCCGGAGGCCATCGCCGCCGAAGTCGAGGCCCTGGCCGGGCGCTGGGCGACCCTGGCCGCCACGGGCCAGGGGGGCGCCCTGGTCATCGACACGCGGCTACGCTACCTGGGCGAAGGGGCCGCCCCGGCCCTCGCTCGCGCGCTCAGCGGGCACTATCTCTACCTGCCCCAGGCCACGGCCCAGGATGTCGGACACGCCGCCGAAGCCACGGCCCGCACGCTGGGCTGGCGCGGCGCAACTCGTTAGGTTTTATGTCAAGCTAAGATAAGATCTGTTAGTCCGTGGGCCGGATGAAGAAGAGACGCATATCGCCACCGACGAGGGTATAGTCGGTGTAGCCGGCGAAGTGGAAGCCTTCGCGGCGGCAGAAGGCGATGCCGGGGTAGTTCCGTGGCGAGAGTTCCATCATCAGGGCGGTCAGGCCGTCGCCGCCGCCTTCCTGCATGGAGGCGCGCGCCCAGGCGCGGGCCGCGTCCAGCAACATGCGGCCCAGGCCCTGGCGGCGGTGATCTTCCGCCACCGTTAGCTCGGCGATCCAGCCCAGGCGCGCACCGGGCACGGCGTTGCAGGCCACGTAGCCCCACACCACCGGGGCAGGCGGCTCGGCGTCGGGGTCGTCACCGGGATCCGGCGCCGGGTCGGGGGGCGGGGGGCCGATGATCAGCATACAGCCGGCTGCTTCCCAGGAGGCGACGCGAGCGGCGGGCAGGCGCAAGGTATAAAGCCCCGACTCATGGACCGGGCGCGGCAGGCGCAACGGCTGGAAGGTCACGCTGAAGGGCGCATCTTCGGCGCTGCCGCTGGTGGTCAACGCCAGCCCACTGGCGGGATCGTCGAGGCTGCGCGGAACGGCCTGCCACATGCGGCTGGTGGTGTAGCCATCGTCAATGGCGAGGCAGGCGGGCCAGGCGCGCGGCCCGGCCAGGCGAATCGCGAGGCCCTGCGGGTCGTAGCGCCGGGCCGCCCGGTGCATCATGGGCGAATGGGCGGCGGGGGTTCGGGGCGCCGGCCGGCGGGGAAGGACTCAGCCTTCCGCTCAGGCTCACCGGGCGCCGGTTCAGGCCGCCGGCCACGGAACGCGGTCGGTGGGGGCACCGCTGCGGCTTCCCCCGCCAGATTCTCAGCGGCATCGTGGGCGGCGGTTGCCCCGGTCGCCGCCGCTATATGGGCAAGCTGCGGGGCCGCTTGCTCGTCAACCACTAGCCCGACAGCGCGGGCGTTGGCCGCCACGTCCGGGTCGTCGGTGATCACATGCACGTCCACGCCCTGGTCGCCGGACAGCAGAACCAGGCGCCGGTAGTCGTCCGCGCTTGCCAGGGCGGGCGTGACGATGCCGCTGGGCACGACCAGCAGCAGACGATGGTCGGGCGCGTTCCGCACGCGCCGCGCCAGCAAGTCCCAACTCGTCTTCTCGCTAACGGCCAGGGTCTGCCGGGGATCAGGTTCCTTGATTTTTTGCCAGAGATATTCGAGGACGATCTTGACGACGGCGGCCACCGGCACGGCCAGCAACAGGCCGAGAATCCCCGCGATGCTCGCACCCGCCAGCACCACAAACAGCACCAGCAGCGGCGGTAGCTCCACCGTCCGGCCAATGACAAACGGCACGACCAGGTAATCCTCCGCCTGCCGGATCACCGTGTAGAGGATTGCCACGGCCAGACCGAGCATCAGCGGCTGCCAGCCAAAGTTATTGGGCTGCTGCTGGGTCATCGCCACCAGGACGGCGATGGCGCCCGCCGCGTATGGCCCGAGGTAGGGGATCGTCTCGACCAGCCCGCTCATGATCGCCAGGGCCACGGCGAAGCGCACGCCCAGGAGCGACAGGCCGATAAACGTCGCGGTGGTGACGATGGCAATCAGCAACGCCTGGCCGCGCAGATAGGAGCCGAGCGTGCTGTTGATCCGCCGGAACCAGGGGTCGAGTTCGGTCAGCACATCGGTGGAGAACAGGCGGCGCACCCCGCGGGTGAACCGGTCGGCCTGGAGCAGCATCGAGAAGGTGGCGATCAGGTAGAGCAGCAGCTTTAAGAGCACGTCGAAGGCATCGCGGGCCAGTTCCGGCGCCCGCGCGCCCAGGCCCCCGGCGAAGTCGTTCAAGGTGCGGTCGACGTTCGTGGTGATCTCCCGCGCCGACCAGTGCGAGATGCCGAAGGGCAGATTGTTGTTCTGGGTGAACAGCTCGAACTGGTGCAGATAGTTGGGCACTTCGTTCGCCAACTGCTGGACCTGCATGACGAGCACCGGCGCGACGGCGGTGATAAGCCAGCACAACCCGGCGACCAGGCCAAAGTAGATGAGGGTGGCCCATACCCAGCGCGGTCCACCGGCCCGGCGCATTGCGAAAACCACTGCCGCGTTGAGGATGTAAGCGGTGACAAAGGCCCAGACGAACGGCGTGACGATGGGCCGGACATTGTAGAGAAAGACCAGGGCAAGCAGCACCAGGCCCCAGACTAGCAACGTTTTGGTACGCGAACTAAAATGAATGGCAGTCATACTCTTTATCATAACATACCCCGTCCCGCCATACAATTCCCACTCTTCCTATTTTATAGCAGGACATGTGTCCCCCATGGGCGGTAAAGTTTGACGCTGTCTCAGGCGGCATGGTACAATAGGGCGATTTATCGGACCCGCAGGCAACAGGAGGATTCACGGCGCATGGCCGAAACGCAAGTCACAATTGAGGGTGTGGAGATCAAGGACCTGGTCACCCACCCGGATGAGCGCGGGTTCTTCCGCGAGATCATCCGCGTCACCGACAGCTTCTTCGGCGAGGGCTTTGGACAGCTCAGCCATTCCCTGATGTACGCCGGGGTGGGCAAAGCCTGGCACATCCACAAGACGCAGATCGACTGGTGGTACGTACCTATCGGCGCGCTGAAAGTCGCGCTCTACGACACTCGCCCCGACTCGCCGACGCACGGCGTGACGATGGAGTTGTTCATGGGCGAGGCGTACCCGGAGCGCGTGCTGAAGATCCCGCCGGGGGTGGCGCACGGCTGCCGCGCCCTGACGCTCAGCCACCTCTTCTACGTCACCTCGAACACCTACGATCCGGCGGAAGAGGGCCGCATCGCCCACGACGATGCCGAAATCGGCTACGACTGGACGGCGTTTCCGAGCATCAAGTAGGCGACGGGCCTCTCCCCCACCCCTCTCCGCGCCGGAGAGGGGCTTTTTTGTTGCAGGGCGATAGGGCCGGCCGGCAAGCTGTCGCCTAAGCCGGATTCCGCGTACAGGAGCATCACTGGTTACCTATGGCTACTTTTGGTGTACAGCCCCGGTGACTCGCCCGACAGGGGCACCCGTTCGGCACCTGATCTGGTACAATGAGTCCATAGCAGCCGGGGCGGCACCACGGTTTGCCCCCGCACGAGCCACACGTTGCCCATCCGGGCGCGGTCTAGTTGCGCGAAGGATCCGCAATATGCATGAGCTTGCCGTTCGGGCCGGTTCCGCGCCATGATGGAGCGCCCATCGTCCTTTGGCTACTTGCTACGCCGGCGGCGCAAAGCCCTGGATCTGACGCAAGCCGAACTCGCCGCCCGCGCCGGCTGCGGGCTTACCACGATCAAGAAGATTGAGACAGGTGCCCGCAGACCATCGGCCCAACTCGCCGAGCGCCTGGTCGATGCCCTCATGCTGTCCGGCGCGGAGCGCGCCGTGCTGCTGGTTGCACCGGAATCCGTAGATACCACCGACCTTTCTCCATTCCCCGCGCCGCCAATCCCGGATGCGGCCGGCGCACCCGCCCCGGCACCGCTGCCTGCGCCGCTGCCGATCCCGCCCGGCCCGCTCATCGGGCGCGCACGAGACGTTGCGGCGCTGCGATCCCTCCTGACAGATCGCGCCACGCGCCTGGTCACACTCATCGGCCCCGGTGGGGTTGGCAAGACTCGCCTGGCGCTGCAGATCGCCACGGATCTGCGGGATGCGTTTGTCGACGGCGTCTGGTTCGTCGATCTCGCGCCCCTCCGCGACCCGGAAGCCATGCCGGCAGCGCTCGTCCGGGCGCTCGGGTTCGAGTCGGACGCGGTTCCGCTCGCTGTCCTAACGCGCCTGCTGCACGAACAACATGCGCTGCTCGTGCTCGATAATTTCGAGCAGGTTGTGGGCGCGGCGCCACTTGTCGCGCAACTCCTAGGGGCCGCGCCTCATCTCACCGTCCTGGTGACCAGCCGCGCTCCGCTGCGCCTTACACCCGAGCAGGAGTACGCCGTCTCGCCCCTGGAGCTGCCGCCGGAGCAGGACGCGCATGCGCTCGACACCTATGCGGCGGTGCAGCTCTTCGTCCGGCGCGCCCGCGCCGTCCAGCCGGACTTCATGTTGACCGCCGAGAATGGGGCGGTCGTGACCGCGATCTGCCGGCGGCTCGACGGCCTGCCCCTGGCGATCGAACTGGCCGCCCCACACGTCCGGCTGCTCACGCCGCCCGCCTTGCTCCGGCGGCTTGACCGGCGCCTGGCCCTGCTCACCGAGGGGCCGCGCGACCTGCCCCCGCGCCAGCAGACACTGCGCGCCACGCTCGACTGGAGTTACCACCTGCTGGGCGCCCGCGCGGGGCGGCTCTTTGCCCGGCTGGCCGTGTTTGTGGGTGGCGCTGCGCCCGACGCTATCGAGGTGGTGTGCGGCACGTCCGCGCGCGGCGATGTGCTGGCCGACCTGAGGATGCTGGTCGAACAGAGCCTGATCCGCCCGGTGGCCGATGCCGCGGGCGAGCCTCGCTTCGTGATGCTGGAGACCATCCACGAGTACGCGCGGGAACGGCTCGCGGCCGGGGGCGAGGAGCAGGCCACGCGAGCGCGGCACGCCGCCTACTACCTGGACCTCGCCGAAGCGGCCGTGCCGCGGCTGCGCGGGGCTGCCCAGGTGCAGTGGCTAGACTGGCTGGAGACAGATCATGACAACCTGCGCGCGGCCTGCGAGTGGTATCTGGAATCGGGCGGTCTGGAGGAGGGATTGCGCCTGGCCGGCGCGCTGCACTGGTTCTGGGATCGCCGTGGCTACCTGGAGGAGGGGCGCACGAGGATTCAGGCCGCTCTCGCCGCGGCGCATGTGGGGAACGCCCGCGACTCCCTGCGGCGGGCGCGGGCATGGGCGCTGGTTGGGGCCGCAGCGCTAGCCTTCGACCAGGGCGACCGTGCGGCGGTGGCCACCCTGGCCGGAGAGAGCGCCGCGCTCTTTCGGCAACTGGACGACCAGCGCGGGTTGGTGCTCGCGCTGGTGCGGCTAGCCTTCGCCGTCAGTGCCGCAGAGCCCCAGCGGGCCGGGGGGCTGCTCGCCGAAGCGCTTGCCCACGCCCGCGCTGTGGGCGATCCCTGGTTCGTGGGACTCGTCCTGTTTGTATCGGCCCAGGCCGTGCTTTTCGGCGCCGGCGACACGGCAGCCGCGCGCGCCGGTATTACGGAAGCCGTGCCCGCCCTGCAGGCCAGCGGCGACCCGTACCTGCTCGCGCACGGCCTGGGCACGCGC
>JAICKM010001107.1 GCA_025927935.1 Chloroflexia bacterium
CCGCGAAGCGGGTCGAACTCCTGCCGCTCGATCCCGAGGCAAGCCGGCCGCGCACGGCAGCGGCCCATTTGGCCCTTTGGCGCACCCTGGAAAGCAGTTCGTAAAGGAGGAACTATGCCCGGCACATACACCTTCCCCGGCGTCTACATCGAGGAGATCCCGAGCGGCGTGCATACCATTACCGGGGTCAGCACGTCCGACACGGCCTTCGTCGATTTCTTCGCGCGGGGTCCTGTCGATACGGCGGTGCGCTGCACCAGCTTCGCCGATTTCGAGCGCCAGTTTGGTGGGCTGGATAGCCGCAGCGAGGCGAGTTACGCCATCCAGCAATACTATCTCAACGGCGGCAGCATCGCCTGGGTCATCCGCGCGGTCGCCGGTAACGCCGACTCGGCTACGCGCATCCTGCCGCGCAGCGCCAGCTACTATGCCTCCGGCGCGTCCGGCGGGGGCAGTGGCGGGGGCGGCGGCGACAGCCTGATCATCACGGCGGCCAGCCCCGGCGCCTGGGGTAACAATCTCCAGGTGGCGGTGGACTACAACGGCACCCGGCGCGCCCAGGGCACCGGCCAGCCGGTCGAGTTTAACCTGGCCGTGCGCGAAGTGGTCGAGGTCAACGGCCGGCAGCAGGTGCGCGCCACCGAGACCTACCGCAACCTGAGCATGGACACCACGAGTTCGCGTTATGTCGAGAGCGTGATCAATGACGCCTCCACGCTGGTCACGATCAGCGATGTCAGCGGCGGCGAACTGCCGGAAGCCACCGGCGCCGACGTGATCAATAATCCGCAACCCGGTGACTTCCTCTGGCTGGGCCGCGCGCCCTTCCAGGCCGGCGCCGACGGCGACGCGCCGACCGCCAATGACTTGCTCGGCGACCCGAACGCCAAAACCGGCATGTATGCGCTGGACACCATCGAACCCTTCATCTTCAATATTCTCTGCGTCCCGGCGGCAGCCAATATGGACGCTGGAAACATGACCACCGTGATCACTGCCGCCGAAGCGTACTGCGACGCCAAACGCGCCTTCCTGATCGTGGACATCCCGGCCAACATCGATACCCCGGCCAAGATGATCGCCTGGATGGGCGCCAACGACGGGCTGCGCGATCGCAACGCGGCGGTCTACTTCCCCCGTGTGCTGATCCCGGACGCGCTCAACGAGAACCGCCAGCGCAACGTCGGCGCCGCCGGCACGCTGGCCGGGGTCTACGCGCGCACCGATGCGACGCGCGGCGTCTGGAAGGCCCCCGCGGGCACCGACGGCGATCTGCGCGGCGCGAGCGTAGCTGTGACCATCAACGACCTGGAGAACGGCTCGCTCAATCCGCTGGGCATCAACGCTCTGCGCACCTTCCCCATCTTCGGCCCGATCAGTTGGGGCGCTCGCACACTGGAAGGCGCCGATCAGCAGGCCAGCGAGTGGAAGTACATCCCGGTCCGCCGCACCGCGCTGTTCATCGAGGAGAGCCTCTACCAGGGCGTGAAGTGGGTGGTGTTCGAGCCGAACGACGAGCCGTTGTGGTCG
>JAICKM010000587.1 GCA_025927935.1 Chloroflexia bacterium
ATGCGTTGCTGGCCGCGGGCAGCCTGTTGGCGATCCACGCCTTGCTGCGCGCGCCCGAACTCTATCGCGGCCAGTGGGGCGCTGTCCTGCTGGCGATCGCGCTACCCTGGATCAGCAACGTTGTCTATCTCCTGGGCTGGGAACCCTTCCCCCACCTCGATCTGACTCCCTGCGCCATCACCGTGAGCGGCGGCGTGCTGGCCTGGGCCATCTTCCACCTGCGCCTGCTCGATGTGGTGCCCATCGCGCGGGGCGCCCTGCTCGAAAGCATGGGCGATGGTGTGCTGGTGCTGGATGCCCAGGACCGCATCGTCGATTTCAATCCGGCGGCCCGGCGCCTCTTGGGATCGCCCACCGCGGTTATCGGCCGCCGCCCCGGGGAGATCCTGCCCGATTGGGGGGATCTGGGGACCCACGCCGATAACGGCCCGCCCGCGCACATGGAGCTGACCCGCGGGATGGGCGCGGCCCGGCGCTACTTCGATCTGCGTATCTCCCCGGTGGTCGATGGTCAGGGCCGGGTGGGCGGCCGGCTGGTGATCTGGCGCGATGTCACCGACCACAAACAGGCGGAGGAGCTATTACGCCGGCAGAACGCCTACCTGGAAGCCTTCCACGATACCAGCCTCGGTGTCGTCAGCCGGCGGGATGTGAACGAGTTGCTGCAAGCCCTGATCGCGCGGGCGGGCGCGCTGGTCGGCACGGGGCACGGCTATTATTATGCCGTCGATGCGGATCGCCAGGACCTGGTGATGCGCGTCGGGACCGGCATCTTCGCCGCCGATATCGGCTACCGGCTTGCTGCCGGCGAGGGACTGGGCGGCCGGGTCTGGGCCACAGGCGAACCTCTCGCGGTGGCCGACTACTCGCACTGGCCGGATGCGCGCCCCGGCTTTGAGCAGATGCGCGCCGTGGTGGGCATCCCGCTGCGCTCGGGCAGCGCAATCGTCGGCGTGCTGGGCCTGGCCTATCTGGAGCCGGAGCGCACCTTCGGCGAGAGCGAGATCGGCATCCTGACTCGCTTTGCCCAACTGGCCGCCGTGGCGCTCGACAACGCCCACTGGTATGGTGCGGCTCAGCAGGAACTGGCCCAGCGCACGCAGGTCGAAGGCGCGCTGCGCGAGGCCCTGCACAATCTGGAGCGCCGTAACCAGCAGTTGGCCCAGATCCTCACCATTGGCGATTCGCTGCGGCTTAATCTGCACCTCGATTCGCTCTTGCAGGAGATCGTCGAGTCGATCTGCCGGTCGCTTGGCTTCCGCACCGCCGTGCTGAACCTGATTGAGGACGGCGGGAGCACCTTGCGCGTGCGGGCGCACGCCGGGCTGGATGACGCCGCGCGGCAACAGTTGGACGGCGTGGTCTACCCCTGGCGGGCCTTTGCCCGCGTCATGCAAGAACGCTTCCGCGTGGGCCGCTGCTACCTGATCCCGGAGGGGGCCATTGATTGGGCGCGCGAGTTTGAAGGCCCGATCTACACCCCGCCCGGCGAGGGAGCGGCCGCCGCGGGACCAGATGCCTGGCTGCCGGGCGATATGCTGTTTGTGCCCATCGATCTGCGAGCGGGCCAGGTCGCCGGCATCATCTCGGTCGATCAGCCGGTCGATGGCCGCCGCCCCCGGTCGCAGACCCTGCTGACCCTGGAGATCTTCGCCAACCAGGCGGCGGTCGCTATCGAAAATGCCCGGCTCTATGAACGGTTGCAAGAGGAGCTGGCCGAGCGGCGCCGGGCTGCTGACGAGTTGCAGGTGGCGAAAGAGCGGGCGGAAGCCGCCAATCGTGCCAAGAGCGCTTTCCTGGCGAACATGAGCCACGAACTGCGCACGCCCCTGAACGCCATCATCGGCTATAGCGAACTGCTGCAAGAGGACGCCGCCGACGCGGGCGATACGAGTCTGGCCGCGGACCTGGCGAACATTGCCGTCTCCGGCAAGCATCTGCTGCACCTGATCAACGATGTGCTCGACCTCTCGAAGATCGAGGCCGGGAAGACCGACCTGTACCTGGAGACGTTCGACATCCGCACCGTGATTGAGGAAGCCGTGGCGGCGGTGCGCACCGAGGCGGTGAAGAATCGCAACACGCTGACCGTGCGCTGTGCCGGCGATCCCGGCCCCATGTACAGCGATCAGACCAAAGTGCGCCAGATCCTGCTTAATCTGCTCAGCAACGCGACCAAGTTCACGCAGGATGGCAGCGTGATCCTGGAGACCGGCGGCGAGGACGTGGCCGGGGCGCGCTGGGTCGTCTTCGCCGTCCACGATACCGGGATCGGCATGACCCCGGCCCAAATGGAGACCATCTTCCAGCCCTTCACCCAGGCCGACAGTTCGACTACGCGCAAGTACGGCGGCACCGGCCTGGGGCTGGCGCTGAGCCGGTGGCTGTGCGAGATGCTGGGCGGCACCATCGGCGTCGAGAGCACGGCGGGCCAGGGTTCGACCTTCACAGTGTGTCTGCCGCTGCGCCTGGCCCCCGGCCCACCGGGTGCCCCGGATGCCGCGCCTAGCCCGTGATTGCCGCCGCGGGATCGAATCGCGTATAAAGAGAGGTAATTGTCTGCTGCTCTTATGCCGGGGGACTGCAATCTTGTCCTGCTTGTGTTGTGGTCCCTGCGCCTTGTATTCCCGGAGGAAAGGATAACCCGTGACCCCTGAGCAATATCTGGAAGCCTTGTTGACCCTGCCCGGCCTGTACAATCCGCTGGTTTCGCTCGACGGCCGCTGGGTGGCCTGGACCTGGTTCCGCACCGGCCCCGCCGCCGATGTCTACGCGGCGCCCACCGACGGCTCCGCGCCTGCCGTGCGGCTCACCGAGTCACTCGACAACACCCGCCTGGTCTCGTGGACGCCCGACAACCAGGCCGTGATCGTTGCCCAGGATCACGACGGCAACGAGCGCTTGCGCCTGTTCCGCGTGGACCTGGCCCGCCCCGGCGTCATGGTGCCGCTGACCGAGGCCGACCCGAACTATTTCTTGCACGGCGGCCAGTTGCATCCCAACGGCCGCTGGCTGGTCTATGCCGCGAATGTCGATGTGGCGACCGGGCAGGAGATCGAGCCGACGTGGGTGTACCGCCACGACCTGGCGACCGGCGCGCGCCGCCCGCTGGCCCGGCCCGCGAAGGGCGGGCACCCCGCCCCCGAACTCAACGAACCCGGCACCCATATCCTCTACAATCGCCAGGATCTGGACCCGGCCGGCAACCAGGTCTGGCTGGTCGACATCGAAGGCGGCGACGACCGCGAGATCCTGAACTTCGGTCCCGCGGTCAAAGTCGGGGCAAGCTGGTTTCCCGATGGGCAACGCGCGCTCGTGCTGGGCGAAACCGCGACGCACCGGCGCGTGGGCATCTGGACGCTGGCGGACGGCGCTTTACGCTGGCTGATCGACGACCCGGCGCGCAACATCGAAGGCGCTTTCGTGCCCGAAGGCACGGACGGCGCGACGGCGGTGGTCGTGGAGATCGCCGGGGCGCGCATCCGCGCTTCGCTGCTCGACGTGGCGAGCGGGACCGAGACCGTGCTGCCCGCCATCCCCGGCAACCTCGTGCCCCGCTATCCGCTCGGCACCGGCGAGTGGGTGGGTACCTACGGTAGCGCCCAGTATCCTACGGACGTGGTCCGCTTCCGGCCCGCCGAACCCGGCCCCGACACCCTGCGCAGCCTCACCGGCCTCTGGGAGCGCACCCCGTTGCGCCCCGCCGATCTGGTGCCTGCCGAGGACTTCCACTGGCGCTCGGTCGATGGGCTGGAGATCCAGGGCTGGCTCTACCGGGCGGCGGTCCCTGCAAAGGGCACAATTGTCTATATCCACGGCGGGCCGACCGGGCACAGCATGGACGCCCTCAACAACGAGATCCAGTTCTTCGTCAATGGGGGCTTCCACGTGCTGGACCCCAACTACCGCGGCAGTACCGGCTTCGACCTGCGCTTCCGCGACGCGATCAAGGAGGATGGCTGGGGCGGGCGCGAGCAGGACGACATCCGCACCGGGATCGAGGCCCTGATCGCGGCGGGCATCGCCGAACCGGGCAGCGTGGGCGTGACCGGCACATCGTATGGCGGCTACTCTTCGTGGTGCGCCATCACCCATTGCCCACCGGAGATCGTCGCGGCGTCCGCGCCCATCTGCGGCATGACCGACCTGGTGGTCGATTACGAGACCACGCGCCCCGACCTGCGGCCCTACAGCGAGGAGATGCTGGGCGGCCGCCCCGACCAGGTGCCGGAGCGTTACCACGAGCGCTCACCGATCCACTTCGTGCACAACATCCGCGGGCGGTTGCTCATCGTCCAGGGTATGCAGGACCCCAACGTCACGCCGGAGAATGTGCGCTCCGTGCGCGCGGCTCTGGACCAGGCGGGCGTGCCCTACGAAGTCCTGGCCTTCGAGGACGAGGGCCACGGCATCCTGCGGCCCAAGAACCAGAAGACGCTCTTCCTGCGCCTGGGCGAGTTCTTCGGCCAGACCTTCGCGGGATCGGCGCCTGCGCGCTAGACTCCCCCGCCCTCCGCCGCCTGCAAGCCCGTGACCGGGAGCCGGTCACGGGCTTTTTGCTGCCTCCGGCGCCGCTAGGACATTGTATGGAGACTGTGACGATTAGCCCTAAAAATTGACG
>JAICKM010000550.1 GCA_025927935.1 Chloroflexia bacterium
TGGACGATTAACCACGCCGCCGAACCCGCCCCGGTACTGCTGGTTACGGACGGCAACAGCTTCCTGCAAAACGCCCTCGTCTTGCTGCCCAACGTCGCTCTGGACCGCACCGCGCCTGCGGACTACACGCCTTCCCTGACGGCCACGCTGACCGTCTTTGACCGCGCCGTGCCGAGCACGACCCTGCCCACGGGCAACCTGCTGTTCGTCGCCCCGCCTACCTCTACGACGATCTTCGAGGTCACGGGTGTACTGACCACACCCAACCCGCTGCCGCCTGTCGCGGTGGCCTCCGCCGATCCCGGCACCACGGGCACGGACGCGACGGCCGGCGACCCGCTGCTGCGCTATACCGACCTGAGCGACCTGCAAATCGCCCGCGCCGCGCACATCGAACGCCCGGCGTGGGCGCGCGTTGTCCTCGACAGCGCCGCCGGGCCGCTGATCCTGGCCGGGGAAGTGGACGGGCACCGCGTGGTGATCTTTAGCTTTGACCTGCACGACAGCGACCTGCCGTTGCAGATGTCCTATCCGCTGCTGATGCGCAACCTGGTCGGCTACCTGCTGCCCGAAGCCGCGGGCGACCTGGCGGCCAGCGTGCAGCCCGGCGACCCGGTGCCCCTGGCCGCCGCCGTGCAGGAGGGCGTGGACCGGCTGACCGTGCGCGGCCCCAACGGCGCGCAATTAGCGAGTTATACCGTGCGTCCCGACCAGTTCCGCTTCACGTTTACCGGGGCGGATACCCCAGGGGTCTACATCGTCAGCCAGTGGGTGGGCGACCGCGAGGTCCGCCGCGAGGGCTTTACCGCCAACCTCTTCTCGCTGGACGAGGCGCGCACCGCGCCGCGCGCCGATCCGCCGCTGCCCGCCGGGCGCCCGGTCGCGGCGGCGGATATATCCGATGTGCAAACCGGGCAGGGACAGTTCGAGTGGTGGCAGGGCCTGGCCGCGCTGGCCTTGCTTGCGCTGATCGCCGAGTGGCTGATCACCCACCGGTTGGGGCTGCGCCAACTGGGCCGCCGCTTGCGTGGCGGGCCAATGGAGGATCCCCTTGGACATCCGTGAGTTTGATTGGGCCGACTACGACGCCGTGTATGCCCTCTGGGAACGGCTGCATATGACAAAGCCCAGTATCGACAGCCGCGTGGCGCTGGCCGGGTGCCTGGAGCGCAATCCGGGCCTGTTCCTGGTCGCCGTCGCGCCCGACGGCCGCCCGGCGGGCACGGTGCTCGGTACCTTCGACGGGCGGCGCGGCTACCTGTACCATGTCGCCGTCGATCCCGCCTATCGCCGCCAGGGCATCGGGCGCGCGCTGATGACGGAGATCATGCAGCGGCTCCGGGAGCGCGGCGCGGTGAAGATCACGCTGCGCGTGGACCGCGAGAACCATAGCGCCATCGCCTTCTACCGCAGCGTGGGTCTGGGCGCCGACGAGCACGTCCTGGGCATGAGCATCGAGTATTAGCAGCACACGCCGGCTACCCGGCGCATCCAGGCGGCGATGAAGCGCATCGCCGCGGGCATCAAGTTTTCATAGCAGAGGAGCGCCATGGACCTATCCTGGGCGGGCCTGCCGTTGCTGTTTACCGACCCCTGGTGGCTGGTCGCGTTTGCCCTGCTGCCCCCGCTGATCGTGCTGGGGCTGTGGGAGGGGCGCACCGTGCGCCGGCGGCGGGTGGCGCTGGGCGTGGTGCGTGCGGGGCCGGAGCGCTGGCGGTCGCGTGTGAGCGCCATCGTGCGCGCGACGATCCTCAGTTGTGTGTTGCTGGCCCTGGCCGGGCTGCAACTGGTGCGCAGCGCCGGGCCGGTGAGCACGGTCTACCTGGTGGACGTGTCGGACAGCGTGAGCGCGGACGCCCGGGCGGCGGCGCACGCGTATGTGCAGCGGGCGCTGGACGGCGCGCGCCCCGACGAGCGCTCGGCGGTGGTGCTGTTCGCCGGGCAGGCCCACGTGCTGCGCCCGTTTGGCGGCACGGGGTCGCTGGCGCCCTTCGATGCGAAGCTGCCGGCGGGCGGGACGGATATCGCGGCGGCGCTGCGCCTGGGCACGGCCCTGCTGCCGCCCGACGGCCCGCGCCGTCTGGTGCTGATCAGCGACGGCCAGGAGACCGGCGAGCAGGCCCGCACCGAGGCCACGACTGCGGCAGCCGTCGGTATTCCGGTCAGCGTCGTGCCCCTGCACAGCGGCGCGACCAACGAAGTGGCCGTGGACGCCGTGGGCGCGCCCAGCACCGTGCCGTCCGGGCAGGGCTTCGAGGTGCAGGTGCGCCTGACGAGCACGGCGGCGGAAGGCGCGCACCTGCGCCTCTTCCAGGACGATACCCTGCTGGCCGAGCGCGATGTCAGCCTGCAAAAAGGCACCAACCTGTTCACCTTCCCCGCCACCGCCCGCGACGAAGGCTTCCATAGCTACCGGGTCGCAGTCAGCGCGGTGGACGACCGCTGGGCGCAGAACAACGAGGGCGCGGCCGTGACGGTGGTGCAAAGCCCGCCGCGCGTGCTGATCGTCGCCGGGCAGCCCGACGACGCCGAGCCGTTGCGCGTGGCGCTGGAAGCGGCGCATATCCAGCCTCAGGTGGTCCAGGCCGCCGATGTGCCGCATACGGTGGACGGCCTGGCGACCTACGACAGCATCGTGCTGGCGAACACGCCCGCCACCGCGCTTGGCGACGCGACGATGGCCGCCATGCAAACCTACGTGCGCGACCTGGGCCGCGGGTTGGTGATGATCGGCGGCGAGGCGTCGTTCGGCGCGGGCGGCTACCTTAACACGCCCGTCGAAGCCGCGCTGCCGGTGAGCATGGGCGTGCGCAGCCCGCAACGGCAGGCCGACGTGGCGCTGGAGGTGGTGGTCGATAAGTCGGGTAGCATGGGCCGCTGCCACTGCGGCAACAGCGGCGCCTTCCGTTCGACGGACATGCAGCAAACCGGGGTGGCGAAGGTCGATATTGCCAAGGAAGCGATCCTGAAAGCGGCGGCCACCCTGGCCCCCACCGACCGCATCGGCGTCATGGCCTTCGACAGCCTCTCGCGGCCCGTCGTGCAAATGCAGCCGCTCAGCCAGATCCCCAACCTGGCGGGCTTGATCGCGGGCATCAAAGCCGACGGCAACACCAACATGTTCGCCGGGCTGCGCGCGGCCACCGATGCGCTCGAAGCCTCGGACGCCAAGGTCAAGCACATGATCCTGCTGACTGACGGCTGGTCCGACCAGAGTTCGTATGACGCGCTGATTGAGGAGATGCGCGCGCACAACATCACGCTGTCGGCCATCGCCGCCGGGAGCGGGGCGTCCGATCTGCTGCAAGACCTGGCCCGCAAGGGCGGCGGGCGCTACTACACCAGCGACGACACCAGCGACGTGCCGCAACTCTTCCTCAAGGAGACCGTGCTGGCGACCGGCGCGTACCTGGTCGAGCAATCGACTCCGCCCGCCCTGGCGCGCGCCGGTCCCATCCTCAAGGGCATCGACACGGCGCACCTGCCGCCGCTGCTCGGTTACAACAGCACCACGCCGCGCACCACCGCCGACCTGACCCTCACCGCGCCCAACGGCGACCCATTGCTGGCCGGGTGGCAGTATGGCCTGGGCCGCAGCGTGGCGTGGACATCCGACATGAAGGGCCGCTGGGCCGGCGGTTGGGTGCAATGGCCGCAGTTCCCGCAGTTCGCCGCCCAGTTGGTGGGCTGGACTCTGCCCCACGCGGGGAGTTCCGGGCTGGAAAGCAGCGTGAGCCTGACCGATGGCCGCGCCCGCATTGCCGTGGACGCCCGCGACCCGGCGGGCACGCCGCGCGACGGGGTGCCGCTGCTGGCCCACGTCAACGGGCCGGACGGCAGCATCAGCGAGGTGGATCTGACCCAGACCGGGCCGGGCCACTACGAGGGCACGGTGCTGGCCCCGGCGCCCGGCGCCTACCAGGTGCAGGTGCGCCAGACCACGGTCGAGGGCAGCCTGGTCGCCACGCAGACGACGGGCCTGGTGGTGCCCTACCCGGCGGAGTACAATCTGGGCGGCTCGCCCGACGCGGGCGCCAACCTGCTACGCGACGTGGCCGCGGCCACCGGCGGGCGCACGCTGGACCTGGCCGGCGCCAACACCGCGCCCACGGGCGCCCCGCGCCCCAGCCCGGCGCCCACCTGGCCCTTCCTGCTGACAGTGGCGCTGCTGCTCTTCCCGCTCGACATCGCCCTGCGCCGCCTCACCCTGGGCCGCGGCGACGTGGCGCGGCTGGGGCGGTTGGTACGCCGGCGCTAATCTTTACAAGAAGTGGAAACAGCCCCGCCGGGCGCTCCGGCGGGGCTGTTTTGTGTTTGTGGAGGTGCTACAACCGCAACTCCCCTGGCCCCGCCAGCGAGCGACTGCTGACCACGTCCTTCCAGGCGCGGCCACTGGTCGCGCCGCCCTGCTCGTAGAGGCGGAGGTAGCTGTCGTAACGCTCGGTGTCCAGGGCGCCGAGGTCGACGGCGGCGCGGACGGCGCAGCCCGGTTCGGTGCGGTGGGTGCAGTCGGCGTGGTAGCAGGCGCCCAGGTAGGGACGGAACTCGCGGAAGCACCAGTCCAGCCGTCCCGCCGCCGCACCGCCCAGGGCCAGCGCGCGGATGCCCGCCGTGTCGGCCAGGTAGCCGCCGCCCGGCCCGGCCAGCGGCACCAGGCGCGTGCTGCTGGTGGTGTGGCGGCCCTTGTGTGTCGTGCTGCTGATGTTGCGAACTTGCTGCCACAGCCCCGGTTCCAGCGCGTTGAGCAGGCTCGACTTGCCCACGCCGGACGGCCCCAGCAGGGCCGAGGTGTGCCCGGCCAACTCGGCGCGCAACTCCTCCAGCCCCGTGCCGGTCTCCGCCGAGGTCCCGATCACCGGGTAGCCCAGGGCGCGGTAGACATCCAGCCGCCCGGCGAGCGCGGGATCCA
>JAICKM010000997.1 GCA_025927935.1 Chloroflexia bacterium
ACGATTGCCTGGGGCATCCAGCCGATCTCGATTGCCCTGGGCGGCTTCCTGGCCGAGCGGATCGGGGTCGGCACGCTCTATGTGGTGGTCGGGGCGCTCATTACGCTGATCGCCCTGGGCAACCTGACTTTCAACCGCACCATCCGCACCCTCTATGCACCTGACGCCGAACCCGCGGCGGCGGGGCGCGGCCTGCTCTACCGGGGCTGAGCGCGCCCGCAGGCAACAAAAAAGAGGCCCCTACAAAGGGGCCTCTAGTCTTGGTAGCGGAGGCAGGATTCGAACCTGCGACCTTTGGGTTATGAGCCCAACGAGCTGCCACTGCTCCACTCCGCGTCGTTATGGTTAGAGTATACCGCATGCCAGGCCCAATGTCAAGTCGTGGACGGCTGCCATTCGTCCGCAAATTAGCACCGCGAAGACGCGAAGGGCGCGAAGATCGGTTGAATCAGTTATATTCGTCCCGCCAATCGCGGCTTCGCATTAAGGTCGAGAAGGCGCGATTGGCGGATGGGCGCTGCCGGGGAACAATCGCTGCGATTGTGGTATAGTGGGGCCAGCGATGCACACTACCCCTGCCCCACCCGCCCCCGGCCCCGCGCCGCGCCGAGAGACCGTCCGCCTCCATCTCGGCGCCGTCCTGCTCGTGCTGCTGGTCGGTGCCGTGCTGCTGGCGCTGGCGCTCACCTACTTCATGCGCCCGGTGATCTTCCCCATCCAGGGCCGGGCGACGCTGGGACCGCCGGTGTGCGGCGCGTGGCAGGTCAGCACCGGCCCGCGCGTAGTCTTCGGCCCGCCGGAGGATCACGTCAGCGGCGTGGCGGTGGCGGCGGCGGACGATGCCTGGGCCGTGGGCCATAGCGGCTTGCGGCGCGGGGCGTACCAGACGCTCATCCGGCACTGGGACGGATCGACCTGGACCGATAGCCCGCACCCGGCGGACCGCTCCGGCGTAGACATGCTGAACGCCGTGACCGCCCGCGCCCCCGCCGACGTGTACGCGGTGGGCGGGGGCTGGCAGGGTCCGCTGATCCTACACTGGGACGGTGGTGGCTGGACGCGCATCCCGCAGATCGCCGCAGCCCCGGCGGACGGCGCGCTCTACGCGGTCGCGGCTACAGCGGCGGGCGATGTGTGGGCGGCGGGGGGTGTCGCCGCCGGTGGCGGGGTGCATACGTTGCTGCTGCGCGGCAACGGCACGGCCTGGCAGGTGGCGCCGAGTCCCGACGCCGGGGCGATCCGCGGCCTGGCGGTTGCCGGGCCGGCGGATGTCTGGGCCGCGGGCAACGGGCTGCTGCACTGGGATGGCCGCGCCTGGCAGGCGGGACCCGACCTGACCACGCTCCTGGGCACGAACGCGCTGGCCGGGGTGGCAGCCACCGGGGCGGACGACGTCTGGGTCGCGGGCGCCGAGAGCGCGCCCGCGCCGCCCCTGGCCCACTGGAACGGGCGCGAGTGGCGCCGGGTACCCGTGCCGCCGCTGCCCGCCGCCGCGGTCTACCTGTCGAGTATCGCCGCCGTGGCCGCGAATGACGTGTGGGTGGCGGGCGCGCAGGAGGACGAGAGCGGCGCGGGGCGCCTGCTGTTGCTCCACTGGGACGGCGCCGCCTGGCAAGCCGTGCCCCTGGCCGGCCCCCTGGCCGACAACCGCTTTCTGGATGTCGCGGCGGCCCCCGGCGGCGTCTGGACGGCGGGCATCGCCGGGCAGCACGAAGACGGCCCCTACTACGCGCTGCTCGGCCACCTCACCCGCCGCCCCTGCCCCGCGCCGTAGGCGTTTCGATGGCGACCTGCCGGATAGCCGGTCATAATTGCACCGCGAAGGCGCGAAAAAAAGCGAAGATGGTTTAGATTAGTATTATTCTTCGCGTTCTTCGTGCCTTCGCGGTAGATAAACGTCGCGTATGAACCGGAGTTAACCGGGCTGCGGGCCGGGCCGGGGATCGGCAGAGGGCACGCCACCCGCGACCGTGGGCCAGCCGTCCTGGTAGACCAGGCGGTCGATCAGCAAAATCCGGCGCACATCGCGGTCGCCGGAGATGCTCTCGTCCAGGCAGCGCCGCGCTGGATCAATCGCGTGGTATACGATCCAGTCATCTCCGG
>JAICKM010000144.1 GCA_025927935.1 Chloroflexia bacterium
AAAAAGAGCAGATTCTCTCGGACGCCCAGGCCCAGGCCGACGAGATCCTGCGGACGGCCCGCCAGCAGGCCGAGGTGCTCATCGAGCGCGAGGGCTTGCTCAAGCAGGCACGTGCTCAGGCCGAAGACATCAAGCGCGAAGCGAAGGAAGAGGCCGAGCGGGTACAGGTGGGCGCGGACAACTATGTGCGCCAGGTGCTCACTGACCTCTCCGAGTCCCTCCAGCGCCAGCTTGCCAGCATCAACAAGGGCCTGGACAGCCTGAAGTAGTAGGGCGACACCTGTTGCGGTGCCGGCGCGGTGCCAGGGCGGGGCCAACGCGATGCCACCAGAAGGCCGCGACAAGCGCAAGGCGCTCGGCGGGCCAGAGCGGTGCCAAGGCGGTGCCGTCTTGGGGATCGCGAGGCGGTGCCAGAGTGGTGCCAACGCAGGGCCAAACGTAGTTCCCGTTGCGAGAAATACGACAGGCCGGTCCACTATGGACCGGCCTGCGTCTTTTGCTCCTTGGGCGGTCAAACGATTTTGACCGCGACCCGGTGATAGCCGGTCGCGCCGTCGGGGTAGTTGTTCGCGTCTTTGCTGGTCTGCACCTGGCCCGTGCCGTCGGTGGCGCGGACGACCAGTGTCGTATCGCCGGCCTGGGCGGGAATCCAGGGGTAGGTCCAGAGCACCCAGGTGTTGCGGCCCAGCGGGCGGCGCACTTGCGCATCGGCCCAGGTCTTCCCGCCGTCCACGCTCACTTCCACGCGCTGGATGCCCCGGTTGCCCGCGAAGGCGATCCCGCCGATGTAGAGCGGCTTCTGGTTGACGATGCCCTCGGTCGGGTAGTCGATGCGGCTCATGGTCAGGTAGGGCGCGGGATCGCTCCAGCCCTGGGACTGCCAGAACCCCTTGAAATCGTAGTTCACCATTTCCATCGAGGTGATCCACTTCACATTCTTCATGCCGAAGATGCCGGGGATGAGCAGGCGCGCCGGGAAGCCGTGCTTGACTTGCAGCGGCTGACCGTTCATCTCGTAGGCCAGGATCGTGTCCTGGTTCATCAGCACCGACAGCGGCACGCTGTCGCTATAGTCGTCGGCGGCGCGGAAGATCACGTCTACCACCCCGGCCTGCGGGCGCACCTGCTGCATCAAGTCGGCCACCCGGATGCCCGTCCAGCGCCCGTTGCCGATCAAATCGCCGCCCACCGTGTTGCTGATGCATTCCAGCGTGTGGATTACTTTGACCTGCGGCATCGCCTTGATCTGGTCGAGGGTCAGCGTCAGCGGCTTGTCGACCATGCCCTTGATGGTCAGGGTCCAGGTCGCGGCGTTGACCGTGGGATCGGTGAAGTTCTTGGTGGTGATATAGAAATTCTCCGTCGGCGTGATCTCCGGCGACAGGATGGGCACCGCGGGGAAAGGCGTCGCCGTGGGCACCGCGGGTACTTCCGTGGCCGGGACGGCGGTATCGGCAGGTGCCGGGCCGGAATCGGACCCGGCGACGGGCGTATCGGTCGCGCCGGGCTGTTGGGCCACGGCGGCGGGGGTGTTGCTGGGCGGCGCTCCCTGAGCGACCGCGGTGGCCGGCACGCCGCCGCTCTCGACGATGGCGGTGGCGATATCGGCGGCCTCCGTGGGATTGACGGTGCTGGTAGGGAGGGCGCCGGACGCGGCGGCGACCAGATCCGCTTGCTCCGGCTCGGCCAGCAACTTGGTCAACACGCCCCACAACCCGGCCCCGGCCACCAGGGCTAGCGCTGTGCCCCCGGCGACCCGCAGGAAATCGCGCCGATCTGTCCCCGCGACGGTCGCAGTGGCGGATGCGGGCCGGACGACGGCTGCGCCCCAGGGCAACAACGAAATCAGCGACAGGCCGAAGACCAGCCCGTAGAGGAGCAGCGAAATGCTCACCGGCAGTAGCACGCTCGTGCTGGGCTGCGGATTAAAGATGCCAAGCGCGTACAGCAGGAGGAAAATCACGACTAGCGCCACGCCGATGAGCAGGCCATACAACACGCCGCTCCAGTTGCGTTGGGCCGCCAGCCGGGCCAGGGTTCCCGCGCCGGTCCCGGCGGGCCGCCAGTTGCGCACGAATAGCCAGCCAAGCAGCCCACCCACCAGCACCATGCCTTCGAGGACCGAGACGAGCAACAACACTTTCGCTCCCGGCCCGAGCAGGTGGATCATGAACTCGAACAGATCGCCGGGAACCAGCCGTAAAAACGCGCCCTGCAACAACTCCGGGATGCTGGGCACGCCGAAGCTGAATCGCAGCACCCCCATCACGGCAATCATCGCCAGGGCCGCACCCGCTCCGGCGCCGAAGCCCTTTTGCGGACGGTCCAGCGTGGCTTGTGGTGTACTCATCGTTCGTCAACCTCTCTACCGCGTGTCACTTGGGTGGTCGCTCAGACCTGGCAATCGGGTCGGGCGCAGCACGCCTGGCGGGGTAATAGCCGCAGTTATAACGAGGAACAGATTAACGGCTGCGAAAGTTCCCGGCAACCGCTGGATTTTACGCTGATTCTCAATGCCCCGCGGTCCGCCGGCTCAGGATGCCGTTAATCGGTATACGCGGCAAGGGGCCAACCGGTTTGGGTAGCGACTGGGGTTCGCGCATGGTCAGGCGGCGCTGGCCCCTTCGAGGTCGGGCGTATCCTGCTGGGCATAGGCGCGCGCCGCTTGCACCTGCACAATCTCGTGCTCCGGCCAGCGCAGCGCCGTGAGCCGCCCGCCAAACACACAGCCCTGGTCGATGTTCAGCGTGTTGTTCAGCCAGACCGGCTCCGGTACCACCGTGTGCCCGTAGATGATGGCGTAGGGGCCGTGGTAGTCCGTCGCCCAGTTGCGCCGGATGGGAAAGCCGCGCTCGTCGATCTCGCCGGTCACATCGCCATAGAGTGTGAAATCGCGGATGCGGCGCGACATCTGGCCGACCATCCACTCCTTGATCCCGGCATGGGCCACGACCAGCCGCCGCTCGTCGAGGACCAGGTAGGCGGGTGCGTCGGCGATCATGCGCGTGGTGGCGCGGATCAGTTCCTGGCGCTGGGGCAGGGGCAGGGCTTCGATGCCGGCGATGGTCTCGGTTAGGCCGTGTCCCACTTTGACCCGGTGGCCCAGCAGGTAGCGCATGAGTTTGTTGCAGTGGTTGCCGGGCGTATAGAGCGCCGTGCCCGCCGCCACCGAGGGGATCAGGATGCGCAGCACGCCGACGCTGTCCGGCCCCCGGTCGGTCAGGTCGCCCAGCGAAACAAAGGTGCGGCCCTGCGGGTGGCCCCAGGCTCCCGCAGCATCGGGCGCGTAGCCCAGGCGGGTGAGCAGTTCGCGCAGTTCGTCTACGCAGCCGTGAATATCGCCGATGATGTCGAATGGTCCCCTCAGTGCACCTCGGTCGCCGGGCAACGGCTCATAGGTGAAGCGCACGCGGTCCACTTCGTCGGGTTCCAGCATGTAGACCCGGTGGAAGCCCTCGCTGTTCACCCGGCGTAGGCTCTCCTCCAGCAGCGTGATCTGCCGGTCGATGACCGCGCTGCCCACCTGCCGGGCGCGCAACGCATCGCGCTGCAAGCAGAGTTCGCGGCTCGCGCGGAACACGATCAGGATCACCGGGACGTTGTAGCGCTGGCCGATGCGTAGGAGTTCGCGCCGGGCCTGGGCGCGGGCCGCCGTCGTATCGACCACCGTGAGCCGTCCCGCGGCCAGTCGCTTGCCCACCAGATCGTGCAACATCTCGAAGGCGGGGCCGGACACGCTCTGGTCCGACTCGTCGTCGCTGATCAGCGCGCGCATGCGGTCGGACGAAACCACCTGGGTCGGCGTGAAATGCCGGGCCGCGAAGGTCGATTTTCCGCTGCCGGATGCGCCCGCCAGGACAATCAGGGCCTGGCGCGGCAGGTTAATTTCGATTTCGGGTAGCGTGCTTTCCGCCATAGGTTCCGCCTCAACCTCTATCCATGCTACCGGCCGTTACCGGGCGTGTTTGCTATTATAGCATAGAATTTGTCGGCCGCGCTGCTCAGATCGCCCGGGTCCCCATGTTCCGCCCTCTGTTGTACATATCCCAATAATTCAAATCGAACTTGTGTGCTACTATTTTCACTTGACTCTTCCTCTATGTTGTGGTATCATTGGGCGATAAGAACATTTGTTCTGGGACCCGTAATTTGGCGCCGGTGTCTACGTAGCACATCCATATTTACCACCATAGTACGAATTAGACCCTTATAAGAGTTGTTTCCGGAAAGGAGCAGGTAATGGCGGTCAGCAATGCCGCGGCTCGGTCCTGGGAGCGGGACGAGCCGCCTGTGCAAACGCCTCAGCGATCATGGGCTTCCAACGTGCCCTATGATATCCTCGATGTGGTGCCCGCGCCCCAGGGACCGGCCACGACCACGGCGCGCGCCCGCCGCGGTGAGCCGGAGCGCACCGCGCGCCTGCACTCGGTGGCCGGCGGGCGGAGTGAGCGCGTCACCTATCAGCCGGCCGCTCCCGCGGCTCCCCCGCGCCCGGCCCCCCCGGAGCGCGAGTACGAGCGGTCGTACCAACCTCGCGCCGGCAGTGCCCTCAGCAACGCTTCGACACTGCGCATGGCTCTGTACGGCGTCGGCGCCGCGGCGGTGGCCGTGGTGCTCTACCTCGTCGTCAGCACCCTCATCACCTGGACGCAGATCAAGCTCGACGACATGCAATACGGCAATCCGCGCACGACCCATCTCGACGCAGTCGTCGGCAACGGCGACTCGGTGGACCAGCCCACCCATTTCATTGCCCTGAACCTGAATCGCCAGGTCTCGATCATCGAACTCCCCGGCGGCGACATCAGCAAGGCCGTGGCGATCAGCGGCCCCTATCTGTTCGGCGACGGCCAGGACCTGACGCCGGTCAAGCTGCGCATGGAAGACATCAACAGCGACGGCGCCGCGGATCTGCTGGTCACGGTGAAGAACGAAGAACTGGCCTATATCAACGATAAAGGTACCTTCCGACCCATCACCGCCGACGAAAAGGCGAAACTCGAGCAGGCAAGCGTCGCTGCATCGCCCGCGACGAAGTAACCACCGGCAGCACTCGTGAGGGCGGCCCCCGGCCGCCCTTCCGCACATCGGGTCCCGGCCACCGGATTCCGGGGGATCTCAACATTGATGCGATCACTCCGCTTGCAACGCGAACATACGGCCCTGCTGCTCGGCGTGCTGGTCGCCGGGCTGCTGCTCGGCGTCTGGAACGCCGGGCTACTCGGGCTGGGTCGGGCGGCGGGGGACGGCCTGCATTTGAGTCGTTACCAGGCGGGCGGGTTCCAGGGACCGCTGGCCTTCCTGGGCGGCGCCGCGCCGCTGCCGCCCGCGCCTGCCTCCGCTGTCGGCGGCCCCCGCGATGCGCATTTGGTCGTGGGCGAGCCGAGCCTCTCCGCCGCTGCCATCGACGCGATCCTGGCCGAGTACGGCTCCCCGGCGCAAGGGCAAGGCACGGTCTTTTATCAGATGGGGCACAAATACGGCATCGACCCGGCCTTCGCGCTGGCCTTCTATGTGGAAGAAAGCCACTGTGGCACCCGCGGTGTGGCCCGCTTCACCCACGGCATCGGCAATATTCGCTGGACGGCGGGCTTTGACAACTACGAGGGCTATCGCGCCTACCCGGACTACGCCGCGGGCATCGAGGATTGGTTCAAGCTGATCCGCGAGTTGTACGTCGATGGGTGGGGCTTGCAGACCGTCGGCCAGATCGTGCCGCGTTACGCGCCGCCGGGCGACAATAACGACCCGACGAGCTATATCGCCACGGTCGAGGATCTGGTCGCCGGGTGGCGCGGGCGCTCCGGCACATGAAGACGGTTGGGTGATTGGTTAGTAGTTGCTGAGGGTAGGGTTATGTTGCATGCTGATCGGCTGCCGCAGGGCATTGGCACAGCAATGGCGCGAGTGATGGGACGCGGGTTGGGGCCGGTGCTGGCCGTGGTGCTCGGCGTGAGCCTGCTGGTTGGCGCGGCGCAGGTCGGGCGGACCGCCTACGGCAAGCCGCACCTGAGCGGCTATGTGCCGGGCCGCGACGGCAGCGCCCCGATAGCGGTGCGCGCGAGCGCGCGGGTGGCCGGCGCGGCGGCTTCTGCTCCGGCGGCAGTGCCGTCCTCCGCGAGTGCCGGGTTGCAGGTGGTGGCGAACGGCAACTACTCCGCCGTGCCCGCCGGCATCGACCCCGCCACGCCGTATGGGCCGCCGGTCGCGCGCACCGATTGGGTGATCAGCAAAGACTACGCCGCGCACGGCGGGCACAGCAACACCGGCGCGGTGGACTTCGCCTTCGCCCACGACTACCAGGCGCTCGGCGCCGCCATCGTCGCCACGCACGCCGGGCGCATCAAACTGCTGACGGACGACCCGACCTACGGCAACCTCGTCTATGTCATGGGGCCGCATTACACCACGACTTACGGCCATATGCAGAAGTTCGACGTCCACGACGGTGACCAGGTCGTGCGCGGCACGGTGCTGGGCGAGATGGGGTCCACCGGCAACTCGACCGGACCGCACGTTGACTACCAGGTTTGGCGCGACGGCGACAACCAGGACCCGATGGATTACGGCATCGCGGGCGCCCAGGGCGCCGGGCCGATGCATTAGCCGAGAATCCCCTTGCCATAGTGAGAGGGCCGGGTTCCCACGGGAACCCGGCCCTTGTGCTTTCATCTTATGCCTGCTAACCACAGGCCGCGTATGATAACTCTACTTGTGGTCGTCGCCTCCGGGAATATCCAGCATGTCCGTGAAGATGTCCTCATCACGGGTGACCCCCTGTTCGCTGGGGGCGCGGTTGCGGGTATCCGACCAGATGGGATAGGCGGCATTGCCCACCGCCACCAGGCCGCTATAGTCACCCAGGAAACCGGCCTGAATGCCGTCGGGCGGCGGGAAGGACTGGGCGACGCGTGTATCCTGGAAGGGCGTGTTGCGATCCGTGCCGCCGGCCAGAAAGACGTCGGAGCTTTGGGCCTGCACGCCAGGGTCCCGCCCAGGGGTGAAGCCGCCGGGCGGCGTGGTGTTCTCGTGCGGGACGCGCCCAGTTCGGTAGTAACTGACGGCCACGTTATGATTGCTGCCGACGTCGACGGCCGGCATGTAGTGGTCACGGTTGCGGTCTGGGTTGACCGCGTGCGCGGCTTCATGCCAGGTCCGCCCGCCATCGCTCGATTTGCTCAGGACGATGTCGAATTCGCCGAAGCGGTAGTCCTGCCAGTTCGCGTAGAGATCGCCGTTGGCTTTGTCCACGGCGATCCGCGGGAAATCGTTGGTGCGGATGAAGTTACCGGGGATGCATTCCTCCGGCCCGCGCCCGAAGTCGCACTGTGGCTCGTTCACGATGATGTCATCGCCGACCTTCGCCGGCATGCTCCATGTGTTCCCGCCATCGCGTGAAACCACGGCGAGCTGTTGGGCGTTGGGATTGCCCGCCGGGGTATTGTAGTTGTTGAACACGACAACGATCGAGCCATCGGGCCGAACGATCGGGTCCGAACCCTGGTCGAGATCGCAATCATGCGGATCGCGGCTGGGGTCGAAGAAATCGCCGAAGAAGCAGAGGTTCGGATTCCGCCCGCTGATCTCCGTGGGCGCAGACCAGGTCACGGCATGATCGGTGGATTTCGCGAAGTAGATGGCCTGGCTGCAGAAAACCTGCGGGCAGTGCGCCGGATCGAACTTGAACACGGTCCACGTCACGTAGACGTTATCGCGGAACGGGCTGTTCGGGTAGCTGTCGGCAGTGATGAACTCTTTGTCGTGAGAAGCAAGCGGGCTGTTATCTTCGACGGCCACATAGCTGGAGCCGGTATCCGGGACGTTGTTGTAGAACGAGCCGTGCGCGTAGGCCGGGGAGCGCGTCACCAGCACAGCGCTTGCATTGGAGGCTATATCAAAGACGACACAGCTAAAGAAGGCGTTGCCCCGCGAGTCGAATGCCAGCGCGGGATCACTTCCGGCGTCGTAGGTGTGATTGGTGCCTGGCCCCCCGGCCACGGTGTGCCCGGCGGGCGGGTTGTTTAACCGCTGATAGAAAGGTGGTAGCCCGTCTCCCCAGGTCTCGCCCCCGTCCAGGCTGTAGTCGAAGCCGCACTTGTTGAACCCGATACGGCTGTCGTTTTGCCCGGCGACCAGATTGCGGGGGTTCAGTGGATTGGCCTTGATCAGTTCCTCCGCCTGGCGGCGGTAAGTGCAGTCTTGATTGACGCGTGTGTCGTTGCCGCTTGTGCGATTACTGCATCCGAGAGTCTCATCGGTGATGCCGGCTCTATCGTCGTTGCCGGCGGGATTGTTCGGCGCCGTGGATTGAGCCAACACTTCTTGTGCTGTCGCGACGACCCCGCCGGAGATCGAAGGCAGGAGGCGGGTGGTTCCGTCCGGTAGCTGCAACTTGACGGGACGCAGCCGGCCATCCGCTGCCTGCTTGATCACGCTGTCCTGCGCGGTGGCGTTGCCTGGCCAGGCGATCAGCGAGAGCAGTAGGGTCACACTCGCCAGGAGTCCTAACCAGCGAAACTTCGTTAAGCGATGGTTAGCACGCATGTCATAATCCTCCACGTTTCTGGAAACTACTTCACTGGGTCCCTAATCCGTGTGAGATGACGTATTGGTGCCGCGTCTTTATTATGCCACCCTGGCTCCGGGTAGCTCACCACCTCCTTTCCCATGGTAGCAATACGGCGGCATGCGCAGTGGATCATGCTCTGGGCGGAGTACGCCCCCGCGGTTCCACCCGCCGCCAGGGAAGTGATGCCCGAGGATAGACCACGCGTCTGGTGTGCCTCACCGTAACAACCGGCTGGCTGCTCCTCGCGACTGCGGCGCTACGCAGCGCCGCGGGCGCGACTTGGCCACGTTTTCACCCTTGCGCCCCTTCTGGCCGCGGGTTGGGCAAGGTTAAAGCGTATTTTGTTGAAGGCTGACTTGGTGCAATGTAGGGGAAGGTCGTCACATGGCCGCTATATATTCAAGAGGCACTTATAACGGGCAGCACAAGTACACAACCAGTGACCGAAGATCTGGGTTCGATAATACAGTATGGCAACTACAATTGGTAGCTACATCTATGATAGCACGACTGCCCTGGGGCGGCAATCAGGAAAAGCCTGTCCTGATAAAATATGTCGATTTTGTAAGAATCAGCGAAGTGAGTTTTCTGTCTATTCCCGAGCCGCTTTAATAACCCTTTCCTGGTGGTTACTATGCATGGGCCGTTAGCGCGCGAGCGACGTCGCTGCTATCCGTTTATAAGTACCGCTACGCTGCTTTCGGCCTCTATCAGTTCATTTGTAGTCACGCGGTATAGACCGCAGACCGCTGCGTCGAGCACCGGTTGCATCTCCAGGATACTCTCAGGATGCGTGACTAGCTCCCGTGCGGCCGCGGCCAAATCGGCGCTTCCTGGGGCGGTGGGCGCGGGCAGGGGCAAGCGGGCCAGGTAGGTACTGTTGACGCGCAGATAGCCGCCCGCCAGGTGAACAGGCCAGTAGAGGAAGCGATAGTACCAGGCCAGCACATGCGAGTTCAGCAGCGCCAGCAGGTAGTAGGGATCATAATCCACTGTTCTATCCTTGACATAATACACGCGGCCCAACGCCGAGCCGCCCTCGGTATGAGCGGCTCGCAACTGTTTGACTACTCCCGGCACGAGCACCTTGGGATGATCCCAGGCGGCCCATTGCGCGCCGGTCATGGCGCTACGCGGCAGGTAGCCCTGCCCGCTGGTTGGGCGGAGGGCATAGGCGCCAACATCCTGCGTCTGCAACAGCGGGCGGTAGGCGGCTTGCTCCCCCGGCGGCAGGGCTGCATAGGCGGTAGCGGAGATCGCCGCGCGGGCGAAGCCGGTGCGGGCGATGCCGCAGCCGATGGCCGCGGCGGGCAGGCGGCCTGGCTGCGCGGCGATGCGGCGGGCGAAGTCCAGCAACGGCCCCGTGGCGACGGCGGGCAAGATGCCGCCGTCCAGGTCACAGAAGTTGGCTTGCGTGACCTGCGTGGGGGGCCGGCCCGGCCCGGCCAGCGTGACCTGCGTGCCGGGGGGCGGCGCCCCGGCTTGCGCGACCAGGATCACCGGGTACGTCGCCGCGCCCGGAAACAGCCCGTCCGCCGATACATCTTCCAGCCGCAGGATGCTGGTTTCCCGCGCCAGCAGCGCGCGCAGGGACGCGCCGTAGTCGGCGGCCATGAACTTGTTGGGCACGATATAACCCAGCCGTCCGCCGGGCCGCAATAGCTCCAACCCGCGCTCGATGAACAGCCCGGACAGGTCATACTGGCCCTGGGCGGCGGTGTAGCGCCCGCGGTGCGCGGCCTTGGGCGCGGTGGCCTGCGCCCGGTGGGGCAGGTAGGGCGGGTTGCCCACGACCGCGTCGAAGCTGATCCACTCCGCAGGCAGGGCGGCCAGGGCATCGCCGCAGTGGAGATGATAATCGGGCAGCGCGGGGCGATCCCCGGCGCCCGCCAGGTAGAGGCTATAGCGGGCCAGGTCGATGGCCGCCGGGTCGCTGTCCACACCGTACACGCATCCGGCGGCCGTGTCCCACCACCAGGCTGCCGGGCGCCCGGCGGGATCGGCGGCGGCCAGGGCGGCGGCGATCCGTTGCGCGGCAGCCACCAGGAAGTAGCCCGCGCCGCACGCGGGATCGAGTACACGCAGCGCCTGCAAAGTGTGCAGGGGATCGGCGGCGCGCGCCGCTTCAGTCAGCAACGGGTCGAGCGCCGCCGCCAGGATCGATTCGACGATGGATGCCGGGGTATAGTAGATGCCGCCCCGGCGCCGGGCGGTGGGGTCAAGCAGCGCCTCATACACCGCGCCCAGGTGGCGCCCGGTCCACCCGGCCCAAGGGATAGGCAGAGCGTCCAGCAGCGGCGTCAGCACGGCGCGGGCAGCCGGTGCGACCGGCACGGTCCCTGCCAGCGGGCGCCTGCGGGCGGCGGCACAGCGCTCGAACAGCAGCGCCGGCAGCGCGCGAGTGGCGTCCGTGTCCGGGCAAACCGCGCCTAGCTGCTGGACCGCCGCCCGCAACGCCGGGACGAGCCGGGGGTGTAACGCCCCGGCCCCGCTACCACTGCCGCGGGCGGAGGTCGGGGTACGGCGTGGCAAGCTGAGTATCGCCGTGCTCGGCGACGACGCTGGTATAGAGGCCGCCCCGCACGTTGAACACGCCGGTGACGCGCGCCCAGCGGGGATCGATAGCTTCGACGAGATCGGTCAGGATGCGGTTCACCACGTCCTCGTGGAAGGCGCCCTCATCGCGGAAGTGCCAGAGGTAGAGCTTGAAGGCTTTCAATTCCACGCAGCGCGGACCCGGCACATACTCCAGCACAATCGTGGCGAAGTCGGGCTGCCCGGTGATCGGGCAAAGCGCCGTGAACTCCGGACTCTCGATGCGGATATGATAGGGCCGATCGGGGTGCGGGTTGGGGAAGGCTTCCAACTGCTCCTGAGGGCGCGTGCGCGGTCCGGCGCCCAGCAGCGTTAAGCCTTCGGTCGCCGCGTCGGGCGCGGTTGTATTTTGCGTGTCGGTTTGTGTGCTCATGCTTGGTTCCTTGTACCCGGTCACAGATAATTAGCGAAAACTCGAATGCCGCAGGCGGATCTTCTGATTCTACCAGATTCCC
>JAICKM010000971.1 GCA_025927935.1 Chloroflexia bacterium
TATGGAGTCCTTGCGGGTCTTGATCGCTGACGACCACCCGCTATTCCGGCACGGAGTCGCCGCCCTGCTCGGCACCGTGCCGGGCATCGCCGTGGTGGGCGAGGCGACTTCCGGCGAGGAAGTGATCGGCGTGGCCGAGGACTTACAGCCGGACGTGATCTTGATGGACATCAAGATGCCGGAACTAAACGGCATCGAGGCCACGAGACGGGTTTTGCACACGAGTCCGCACATCCGCATCCTGATCGTCACCATGTTCGAGGACGACGCCTCAGTGTTCATGGCGATGCGGGCGGGGGCGCGCGGCTACATCCTCAAGGATGCCCAGAAGGGGGAGATCGTGGCGGCGATCCAGGCGGTGGGGCGCGGGGAAGCCATTTTCAGCCCGGCGATAGCCGCCCGGCTGATCGATTTCTTCGCGGCGCCCCGCCCGTCTGCGCCGGCCGGCGCCTTCCCCGAACTCACCGACCGCGAGCGCGAGATTCTGGGGCTGATTGCCAAAGGTTGCAACAACACGGAGATCGCCACCCGGCTGGTGCTCAGCCCCAACACGGTACGCAATTACGTGTCGAACATCTTCGGCAAGCTCCAGGTAGCGGATCGCGCCCAGGCCATAATCCGGGCGCGGGAGGCGGGGCTGGGCTAATTCCGCCCCGCCTCTGGTAGACCGCCAATTCCCGCCCCCCACCGGCGAGCATCATATTCCCCGGCCAGAAGGCTACATCGACAGTGACACGCGCTCCCGGCGCGACCGGCGCAGGAACGCGAGAGTGCCGGGCCTGCCGCGCGATCACCGGACGGCTTGCGGGCCGGTGACAGTCGCGGTTATTAGAAAGACAACGCTGCCCGCCAGTTAGGCGGGCAGCGTTGTGATTATGATTCGAGAAACGCTTGGTGCTTATTGCGCAGGCGCTACTTCCGGCATGGGTACCAGGGCCGGAGGACTGGGCTGGTAGGAGAGCCGGCCCCTCGTGAGGACGATGACCAGCAACCCGGCGGCGCCGAAGGCGACGGCGTTGAGCCACGCTCCCCCGCCAATGGCCTGCACCCACCCGGCATAAGCCAGGTCCTGGGGAATGATCGCGTTCAGGTTGAGCACCCCACTGGCCGCATTGAACGCGGAGTGGACCAGCAACGCGATCAGCAGGCTGCCTTTGGTGTTGTTATAGATCCAGGTCCAGAAGAAGGATGCGCCCATGATCGCCGCCACGAAGCCCAGGAAGTTCCCCAAAGTGAAGGGGGCGGCGAAGGGGGTAAAGAACGACGGCAGATGCCATAGCCCGTGGATCGTGCCCAGGATCAGGGTACCGAGCAGGGGACCGTAGCGGGCTTGCAGCCGCGGCAGGGCAAAGCCGCGCCAGCCGGGTTCTTCGCCCAGCGACGGGATCACGAGGCCGAAGGCGAGCAGCGGCACAAAGGTGGAAAGGACCAGAGGCAACTGCCCGAAGAAGTTACTGAACGGAGTCAGGCCGGCGGCGGCGGTGAAGCCGAGCAGCCAGATCAGCAGCGCCCCGAAGATCGCGACCAGATACCAGCCGATGCCCACCCGCCACTGCACCAGGCGCCGCAGCAACTGGAACACGTCGGCCTTGCCGCTCTCGGCCCAGGTTACGAGGATGGCGCCCACCGCCGGGCCGAAGCAAGGTAAAATGAAGAGCACTAAGAGACCGGCATCCGGTACGGTGAAGGGCAGAATGCCCAGCCCGTTGGGGCCTTGACCGAGGGCCATGGGGAGGATCAAAATCCAGGTCACGAAAAACGCGATGACAAAATAGGCGGCCAGCGGATATTGCACCAAGATCCGCCGGAACGCGGAGGGCGGCGCCAGCGGCGCCGCGGTAGTAGCTACTGACATTGATCTGTCTCCTTTTGCGCCGGGTGTGCCCCGACAACTACTGGACCTTCCAGCAGTCACTCTGCCGGTCGGAATGAGTCCAGAATAGAGCAGAAGCTGTCAGAGGCGCATCGGAGCCGCGTCACTGTTCATGTCATGCTTTGCATAAGCGCGGTATGTGAAGCTTGTCATAGCGCGTTGTGACAGGGAGCGGGAGGAATCTGCGGCTTTAGGACGAGGGAGCCGGCCGCCATATGCCCCGCCCCGGCTGCGGGCGCAGCCGTCAGGAGACCGCAAGATACGGGGGCGGCTGTCCGGCACTCCAGCACGCAAGACGAGACTCTTCGCTGCGCTCAGTAGAGCGTCACAGGCCATTTGTCACCTTCCGGCAAGCTGTGATAGCCACGGCGCAAGGTGACAGATCACCGTTGACAGA
>JAICKM010000377.1 GCA_025927935.1 Chloroflexia bacterium
ATCGCCGGGCGGCATGCGCCCCGGCGCCGAGTCAGGATAGCCGCTCGGTTCGCCGGTGGTGGGCATGTCGCCGCCCGTCCACTCGCTGCCCTGCGCCGATTGCCACGCCTGCACCGGGATGAGAGTCAGCGCTTCGTCCGCCGAGTGAAACACCTTGTCCGACGGCAGATACTGACCGAACACGCCCAGCACTTGCTCGTCGTCGCCCAGCACATCCATCAACTGCGCTTTGGTGACGCCGGCCTCCCAGTCAAGGCCCGCCCCGCTGAGATCGATACCGCGGGCGGCCGGAGCGCGCGCCGGGGCCGGTGCGGGTGCGCCCTGGCCGCCGTTGGCGCCGCCGTCCGCGCCACTGCCGCCGGCAGCCGCCTCCTTGCCCTCGGGCAACTGATCGGCGCCCTGGTCGAGCACGGTCGTATTATGGCCGGTGTTCGCCAGACCGGCGCCCGGCGTACCGGGGTTGGTCTGGCCGGACGGCGACGCGGTGTTCCCCGCGCCGGCCTGGGCCGCGCCATCCGGCGCGGCGCCGTGATCCGCGTGCGCGCCGTGATCGGCCCCCGCCGCGACCCCAACCGCGCTCGCCGCGGCATTGGCGCCGTTCGCGCCGCCATAGGCGAGGTCACTCTCCGGCGGCGCGTACTCTTCGTAATCGAGCAGGTCGGCATCGTCTTCCGTGGCGCCGGAGGCGATGTTATAGGCATCGTACAGGCTGTAGAGATAGATCGCCAGCCAGACCAGGGCCAGGGGGTTTAAGCGGTCCGGCAGAGCCTTGATCGGGCGGCGGCCCAGGGTCAGCACCTTGAGCAGGGTGCCTTTCACGCCACCCAGGACGCTGAAGACCATACCAGCCACAAAAAGGACCAGCCCCTTGGTCGTCCGGCCACTCGCCATCTGGCCGGTGCCCTCGCAAAGGGCGGATAGAAGCACTACACGCGTATCGAACGGCTCATCCATGAGCATCCTCCATTCGTCAGTCCACGTCGCGGGTTATCACGGCACAGCGCGCCAGGTAGCGCGCGTTCGTGCTTACGAGAGCAGGTTTTATGCCATCTGCCCCCGACCGCAGCGGGGCAAATCAACCGCTAAACGGCGGCCCACAATGTGCTAAGCCTCTTCTGCCGAAGCACATCCAGGGGTCGCCACCCGTTCTTGCGGCTGCCTGGTAAACGTGCTACAATCAGCCAGGCACCGGCCGGGGGTGGCCGGCGCACGGTAAAAGACTGACCTGCGGGATATCCGGCCGCCCTGGGCGCGCCGGTGATGTAAAGGACCGGGAGGCGCATGAATCGAGAGTACCACAAATGGTACAGCCACCATCTAGGGCGGGACATGGAGTTCCTGCTGTTCGGGCACGGGGGGCGGCCCATGCTCGTCTTCCCCACATCGCAAGGCCGCTTTTACCAGTACGAAGACTTCCTGATGATCGAGACCCTGCGCTGGCGACTGGAAGGCGGGGAAATTCAGCTCCTGTGTGTGGACGGCGTCGATAGCGAGAGCTGGTACAATCGCGGAATCTCCGTCTACGACCGGGCCATGCGGCATAATGCGTATGAGCAGTACATCATCCAGGAACTGCTGCCCTGGTTCGCCGACCGCAACTGGGGCGTGCGCGATAACCTGGTGGCGACGGGCGCGTCCTTCGGCGCGTACCATGCCGTCAATTTCAGCTTCCGGCATCCCGAACTGGTCAAGAAAATCGTCGCCATGAGCGGCGCCTATAGCCTGAAGTTCTTGATCCACGGCGATTGGAACCAGGAAGAATATTTCAACTCGCCGCTCGATTATGTGCCCAATCTGCACGACGATTGGTATCTGTCGCGGATGCGCGGCCAGGAGATCATTCTCGCCACCGCGTGGGATGACATCTGCCTGGACGCGACACGGGCCATGTCCCAGGCGCTCTGGGATAAGGCGGTGCCGAACTTGCTCGACATCTGGAACGGCTGGCATGATTGGCCGCTGTGGCGGGACATGGCGGTGAAGTTCCTGTATTGAGATGCAGCGCGGGCGGGCGGCGGGCGACGCTGCCGCCGGGCGGTTAGCGCGACGAATCACGCAGCACACAGGAGGGTTCAACGATGGCAAGCGCACCTATGAAGATTGGTCTGCTCGTCGGGCGCGAAAACACGTTCCCCGGCGCCTTCATTACCCGTGTCAACGACCTGGGCCGCGAACATAACATCACCGCCGAACTGGTCAAGCTGGGCGGCACCCGCATGGACGATCCCAGTCCCTACCGGGTGATCGTCGACCGTATCTCGCACGAGATCCCGTATTATCGGGCCTATCTGAAGCAGGCGGTGCTCGAAGGCACCATCGTCATCAACAATCCCTTCTGGTGGTCTGCCGACGACAAGTTCTTCGAGTGCGCGCTGGCGACCAAGCTGGGCGTGGCCGTGCCGAAAACGGTGGTGCTGCCGCAGAAAAGCTACGTCGAGGGCGTCGTCACGGAGTCGCTGCGTAACCTGGTCTACCCCATCCCGTGGCAAGACCTGGTGGACTATGTCGGCCTGCCCGCCTTCCTCAAGCCGTTCATCGGCGGCGGCTGGAAAAACGTCTACAAGATCCACTCGGTCGAGGAGCTGATCTGGGCGTTCGATCAGACCGGCCAGTTGGGCATGATCTTGCAGGAAGGCATCACCTGGGATCAGTACGTGCGCTGCTATTGCCTCGGCCAGACCAATATTATGCCTATCCGCTATGAGCCGGACAACCCCTTCCACAAGCGCTACGTCCACGACCCGAACTTCCTGGACAGCGAACTGGCCGCCCGCGTCGTGCATGACGCGCAGATCTTGAACGAGGCGCTCGGTTTCGACATGAATACGTGCGAGTTCGCCATCCGCGACGGGGTGCCCTACGCCATCGACTTCCTGAACGTCGCGCCCGATATGGATTATCATAGCGTCGGCCCGCACTATTTTGAGTGGGTGGTCGAGAACATGAGCCGCCTGGTCATCGAGCGCGCGCTCAGCGACTACACGCCCGGCACCGAGTACCGCTGGGACGCGCTGCTCAACTCGGCGCCCGCGCCCGCTGGCCTGCCCGGCAGCAATGTGGGCCCCACCCGTGTCAAGAACATGGCAACTAAGCTAATTGATCCGGCGGATATACCCTGGGCCTGGAACGGCTTCCAGATTCCCGGTCGCGCCGCCCAGAGCGGGGGCAACGGCCAGGCCGCGGGCACACCCGAACCCGCTTCCGGCACGGACGGCGTGCCGGAGCAACAGGCGGGCCACGCCCAGGCCACGCCGCAGCCTCCGGCGCAGGAGCAAACTCCATGAGCGGGCCGCAAAAAACCCTGGACGATTTTAATCTAGGTTCGACCGCCGACGTCATCGCGGCCTATAACGACATGCTGGCTGCCAATACCGCGCTGGCCCAGGACTCCGCTGAAATGCTCGCGCGCCGCTCGATCAGCGACAAGCTGACCTTCGGCGACGTGCCGTTCCTGCGCACCCTGCGCCCCCGCTTCGTGACCCCGCGCCAGTACGCCTATATCCAGCAAAGCTGCAACACGCTGGCCGAGGCGATGAACCGGCTGCGTAAAGCCGTCTTGCAGGACGCCCAGCTGCGCGCCCAACTCGATCTCACGCCGGAGGAAGAACGGCTGGCGCTGGTGGACCCCGGCTTCGATCAGCCCTCGCCCAGCATCCGCATGGACAGCTTCTGGTCGGAGCACGCCTGGCACTTTGTTGAATGCAACGGCGAGTCCCCGGCAGCCATCCTCTACGACGATGTCGGTTCGGACCTATTCCGCGACCTGCCCAGCGTCCAGAAGTTCCAGGAAAGCTACAACATCCGGCCCATTTACAGCACCGACCGCTTCATGCAGGAAATCAACACGCAGTACGCCCAGTTTCGGGCCAACCGCGGCAGCAACGAGTTCCCAGAGCGCCCGCGCATCGCCATCGTGGACTGGGATTTCGTGCCGACCTACACGGAGTTTGAGCTGTTTCAGGAATACTTCCACAAGCAGGGGCTGGAGTGTATCATCTGCACGCCCCAGGAGTGCGAGTACGACGGCAACCGCCTGCGGGCCAAGGGCATGCCGATTGACCTGTTCTACAAGCGCGTGCTGACCAGCGAGCTGCTGGCGCAACCGGCCGTCGCGGAACCCATCACGCGGGCCTATGTGGACGGGCGGGTGATGGTCATCAACGCCTTCCAGGCCAAGATCCTGCACAAGAAGATGAGCCTGGCCCTGCTCCACGACGACGCCAACTACCACCTGTTCACTCCGGAGCAGATCGAAGTCATCCGGCGCCACATTCCATGGACGCGCAAAGTCGTCGAAGGCCAGACCAGCTACGGCGACCAGCAGATCGATCTCCTCGCGTTTATCCGCGACAATCGCGACCGCCTTGTGTTGAAACCCAACGACGAGTACGGCGGCAAGGGCGTCTACATCGGCTGGACCATGAACCAGCAAGAATGGGAAGCGGCCCTGGCCGAGGCCACCCGCAGTTCGTTCGTGGTGCAGGAAAAGGTGGCGCTGGACAAAGAGCCGTTCCCGTATCTGACCGATAACGGCGGCCTCGAAATCGTCCAACTCGCCGCCGATCTGGATCCCTATATCTACGACACCGACACGCAGGGCATTCTGACGCGGCTCTCGGCCCAGGCGTTGCTGAATGTCACCGCGGGCACCGGTTCCGTGACCTGCACGATGCTTGTCGAACCCAAATAACCCTTGCATCCTGGGAGGAGGTCGAACGACCCATGGCAGACGTAAACGCGCTGTTCAGCATCGGCATCGAGGAAGAGTTCCAGATTGTCGATCCCTCGACGGGTGATCTGCGCGCGCATATCCAGGAGATGCTCACCCAGGCCGGGCGGCACACCCTGGGCGACCAGATCAAGCCCGAAATGATGCAGTCCATGGTCGAGACGGTGAGCAAAGTCTGCGCGACGGCGAGCGAGGCCCGCCAGGAGGTCATGAAGCTGCGGCGGACGATCTCGGACCTCGCCAACCGTAGCGGCCTGGCGATTGTCTCGGCGGGCACGCACCCCTTCTCGCACTGGCAGAGCCAGCTTATCACCACGAATGAGCGTTACAAGATGCTGGAAGAGGATTTGCAGGATGTAGTGCGCTCGATCCTGATCTTCGGGCTGCACGTCCACGTTGGTGTGCCCGGCCAGGATCAACGCATCGAGATCATGAACGAGGCGCGCTACTTCCTGCCCCACCTGCTGGCGCTGTCCACCTCGTCGCCGTTCTGGCTGGGCCGCTTCACCGGGCTGAAGAGCTACCGGACAGTTGTCTGGCAGCAGTTTCCGCGCACGGGTATCCCGAATACGTTCGACTCGTGGAGCGACTACCAGAACTTCGTGGACACGCTGGTGCAAACCAACTGCATCGACAACGCGAAGAAAATCTGGTGGGACGTGCGCCCGCATCCCTTCTATCCCACCATCGAGTTCCGCGTGTGCGATATGCCGTGCACGGTGGACGAGACCATCTGCTTCGCCGCGCTGTTCCAGGCCATCGTGGTCAAGCTCTACCGGCTGCGCGAGCGCAACCTGGGCTTCCGCGTCTATAACCGGGCGCTGATCCAGGAAAACAAGTGGCGCGCGATGCGCTACGGCATCGACGGCAAGCTGATCGACTTCGGCAAACGCGCCGAGGTGCCCATGCGCGAGCTGGCGCTGGAGTTGCTGGAATTCGTGGACGACGTGGTCGACGACCTGGGCAGCCGGGACGCGGTCAACTACGTCCACCAGATCCTGGCGCAAGGCTCCGGGGCGGACCGCCAGTTGACGGTCTACCGGCAAACCGGCGATATGCGGCGGGTCGTGGAGTTCTTGATCCACGAGACGATGCGCGGCGTGCCCTACGCGCCGGAGCTAGGGCTGCCCGCGCCCGATATGACGCCGATCGCGCCGGAGACCTGACGCCGCGATCCGGCGCTCAGCGCCCGGCCAGGGCCGCCTGCACCGCCCGTCGCAGATCGGGCACAAATACCGGCTTCATGAGGAAACCCGAGACCCCCAGCGCCTCCGCCTGCTGGCGGAGCGCCTGGGTCGGGTAGCCGGTGATCATGATCACCGGCAGCGCCGGGGCCAGGGTGCGCAGATCGCCCAGCAGAGCCAGGCCGTTGCGGCCCTCCAGCCGGTAATCCACCAGAATCAGGTCAAACCGCCCCTGCTCCAGTGCCGCCAGCGCCGCCTCAGCGGAGCGCACCCCCACGATGGCGCAGTCGGGCATGGTATGAGTCAGCGCGTCGTACAGCAAGGCGAAGAAATCGGCGTCGTCGTCCACTACGAGGATTTGTGATGCGGCGGGCGGTTGGGTCCCATTGTCCATGTGCAGGCCGGCTCCGTTCTGGCTGATCGGTCGAGCCGCCCTCCGCTCGTCGCGGCGCGGCATCCTTACCGTTACATTACCCTGATGGCATGACCATATTACATGGGCGGGAACAAAAATGCAACACACTGCGGGTACGGCGCCGGCGCCGCGCCTGGGTACGGCGGCGGGCAGGCTCGTCCTTGACGGCCGTCCGTGGATGATGCGGGCCGCCGAATTCCATTACTTCCGTATTGCGCGCGACCGCTGGGCGCCGGATCTGGCGCGGCTGGCCGCGCTCGGCTTCAACGCCGTGAGCACCTACGTGCCCTGGATCTGGCATGAGCCGGCGCCGGGGCACTGCGACTTCGCCGGGGCCACCGACCCCCGGCGCGACGTGCTGGGCTTCGCCCGCGCCTGCCGGGCCGCCGGGCTGCCGTTGATCGTGCGCCCTGGGCCGTTTATCTATGCCGAGTACCAGGGCCTGGGCCACCCCCGCTGGCTGGAACAGGCCATCCCGCAGGCCCTGATGTGCGGGCCGCGCGGCAAGCCGGTCGGCGGCGCGTTCTGGGCAGCCTAC
>JAICKM010000851.1 GCA_025927935.1 Chloroflexia bacterium
CGGCGCGCAGAATTACACGCTGGAATATCACTTCAACACCTGTCAATCCCCCCCCTGCTACGCGGCACCACCAGGTCCGGCAACAGATCCGCTGCCGCCTCTGTCTCCTGGGAATCCTTGGATAGATGGGGTGCGTGTCACGGCAAGCGTTTCTGCGACCACCACGTTTGCCCAGGCGATCAATATTCCCTATATCCCTGTGTCCGCGGTATCCGCCGCCCGCCTCTACCCCACCTGCGTGCCCACGGACCTTCCTGGCGCCGTGTTGCCGCTGACTCGCTACCGCCCAGCCCTGGAAACCGAACTGGCCGGCAGCCAGGGAGTACGCAACGATCTGTGCCACCCGCTCAAGCTGTGGGACTGGCATCCCGGCGCCACGGACGTGCCGGTGGGCGACTTCTCGAACGTCATCTCGTTCAACGCCACCCAGTTTCACAATAATCCGCTTACCTTTACCGGCCTGGATGGGCGCAACGGTCCGCCACCCCCCGCCCCGCCCAATGGCGGCCTGGGCGATTACATCCCGGACAGCGGTGGCCCGCCCACGGCCACCTGTAATTTTCCCTTGGACCCTTGCGCATATATGGATGGATCAGCTGACCACAGTCGTGACAGCAATGACATTATGGACTGGATATTCTGGCAATGGGGCCTCGCTCCGTCGGGTGGGGTCATATCCACGACGCATGAATGGGATCCGACCACCAACACGCATAGCACGTGGTATCCCGCCAACCGGGCCAATCAGGGCGGCACGAACGGCGGAGCCTGCTGTATGCGGCCCGGCGATTGGACGGATGTCTATCAAACAAGCGATATTGGGGTGGCGACCAACGACTACATCCAGGATGCGGTGGCCGACGTAGCCCACTATAAGCCCACTACCACACTTAGTGGGATGAATTGGGGTAAGGGCATCGACGTTAACATGTATCTCTGGGGCCTGTCGCTCTCCGACTATAACACCGGCGGGGATGACGACAAGAGTGCGCAGATTTGGTTGGATAATGTGCCCAATCCTAATGATGATCCGAATTGCGGCATCGACCCGAACCCACCCTGCAACCCCTATACCGGCTGGGAAGATCTGACCGTTGCCGGCGCATACGGGACCTACGCCGTCAGCACTGCGTACTCCACTTTGCCGCCGGCCCCGCAAATCAACCGGGTGCGCCTTACCCGTGCGGTGCGGGTGCGGCTGTACGAGAACTTGAACAGTGAGGGGGGCGTCCTGTCGTCGTACTGTCCGACCTTGCCGAATATGGGCGATCCCGCAAACTACAACACCGTCTGGGGCTATGTGATGAACATCCCGCAGCCGGGACCGACGGACGCGGCGCTCTGTCCGGCGCCGGGCACCTGGATGCCTGGCGGGGGCGTTTATTCGCGCCTGATCGACCCGGACGCCCCATGACGCCCCCGGCCCGCAACGTAACCGGCGGACGGACGGGGGATTGTAGTATAATAGTCCTAAGTTTCTGCTATCCACGGGCCGGGATGGCGCGGCCCCATACCGCGAGCGCCTGGCGGGCTGGACCCGCTGTTGCCCGGCCTCCGATTGCCTACCCGAGGAGACACGTTCCTTGATGAGACGACGCGGCTTGCTGTTGATGCTGGCTGGACTGATCGCGGCCGTCGCCGCTGGAATGATGATTTTTTCGCTCAGCCAATCGATCACGCCCCCCACCGGGACAGGCACGCCGCTGGCCGCCGCGCCCACGGCCACGCCGTTCCCGTCACAGATCGTGTTGCTCGCGGCGCGCGATCTACCGTTGCACACCGTGATCGCCCCGACCGACGTGGTGACCCGTGAGTTCCCGGTGGGCCTGGTGCCCGCCGACGCCTTCAACGATCCGACCCAGGTCCTGAGCCAGACGGCGACGACGCAGGTGTTTGCCGGGGAGGTGCTGCTGCGGCGCCAATTTGTCGCGGCGGGCGGCAACGCGACCGCCTCATCGTCCCTGCCGGCCGGCAAAGTGCTGGTCCCCTTCCCGGCGGATGATATGCTCAACGCGACCGGCGCGGTGCAACCCGGCGATCATGTCGATATCCTGGTCTCGCTGCCGGTCAGCGGCACCACCACGCTGCCCTCGAATAATGCCGCCCCGCAGGAAGCAGCCGGCAGTCGCCCGCTGGTGACTCAGGCGACGATGCAAAACATCGAAGTCTACAGCACGGGGCTGTGGCAGCAGCGCCAAACCGGCACGCTGCCCGGCGCGGCGGGCAACTCGCCGGGCGTCAAAGTCGTTACCTTTATTGTAGACCACCAGGAAGCATTGATCCTGAAGTACATCAAAGACAGCGGGGGCACCATCGACCTCGTGGTGCGCTCGATCAACGACAAGGACAATGTCGCCACCGACCCGGTATCGCTGGAATACCTGGTGGATCTCTATCACTTTGTCAACCTGTCCCGTTAGGATCGGCAGGGCGTACCATCCTAGATCATCACAGATAAGGAGAGCCCGTTAGATGCCGCAATCGTCTGCAACAATCAGTGTGGTCATCGCGGATGCGGACCGGGAGGAACTGGCCCGCACGCGGGCGCTGCTCCAGCGGGACCACCGCATCCAGGTCGAGGCGACGGCGTCGGAGCGCAGCGAAGTGCTGCTGCTGCTGGATCGCGAACCCGATATCTTCTTGCTGGCCGCCAATATCGACCCGCGCGACACGACCACTATGGTCAAGCAACTGCTGGAACTGGCGCCCAGCACCCAGGTGCTGCTGCTCGCCGAGGATACCGATGCGCCCGACATGCGCCGGGCGGTGCTGGCGGGGGCGCGTGGTATCCTGCGCAAGCCGCTCGCGGGCGAGGAGTTGCTGGGCACCATTCTCGAAGTCTTCGAGAGCGAGGTCGCCCGGCGCGAGCGC
>JAICKM010000324.1 GCA_025927935.1 Chloroflexia bacterium
ATCAGGCCCGCGGCCAGCCGCAGATCGGAGATGCGCGAATTGGTGCAACTGCCCAGGAAGACCACGTCCACCGGCTTGCCCAGCAGCGCCTGGCCCGGTTGCAGGTTCATGTAGCGCAGCGCCTTGTCGAGCGCCTGGCGCTGGCTGGCGTCGGCCACGGCGTCCGGGTCGGGCACGCGCCCGTCGATGGGCATGCCCATGCCGGGATTGGTGCCGTAGGTGATCATCGGCGTGAGGCTGGCGGCATCCAGTGTGATGGTGCGGTCATAGGTCGCGCCGGGGTCGGTCGGCAGTTGCCGCCAGGCGGCCACCGCCGCGTCCCAGGCCGCGCCCTGCGGCGCATGGGGCCGCCCGGCCAGGTAGGCGAACGTGGTCTCGTCGGGCGCGATCAGCCCGGCGCGCGCCCCGCCCTCGATGGACATGTTGCAGATGGTCATCCGCTCTTCCATGTTCAGGCTGCGGATGGCCTCGCCGGTGTACTCGAACACGTAGCCGGTGCCGCCGCCGATACCGATCTGGGCGATCACGGCCAGGATAATATCCTTGGCCCCCACGCCCGGCGGCAGTTGCCCGTCCACGCGCACTTCCATCGTGCGCGGTTCGTTCTGGATCAGGCACTGGCTCGCCAGCACATGAGCGACCTCCGAGGTACCGATGCCGAAGGCCAGCGCGCCGAAAGCGCCGTGGGTGCTGGTATGGCTGTCACCACAGACGATAGTCATGCCCGGCTGGGTGAAGCCCTGCTCCGGCCCGATTACGTGGACGATGCCCTGGCGGTCGTTGCCCAGTGCGTAGAGCGGGATGCCGAAGTCGGCGCAGTTGCGCTCCAACTGAGTCAACTGGGCGGCGGCCTGCATATCGACCACGGCGATCGCGCCGTCCGCGCCGCGCGGTGTCGTGGGCGTGGAATGGTCCATCGTCGCCAGCGTCTGCTCCGGGCGGCGCACGGTCATGCCGCGCTCCCGCAACTGGGTAAATGCCTGCGGCGAAGTCACCTCATGGACGAGATGCAGATCGATATAGAGCACCGCCGGGGTCTCCGGCGTCTCCGCGCGAACCAGGTGACTCTCCCAAATTTTCTGAAACAGGGTCCGTGGACCTGTCTGTGCCATAACCTCGAACCTCCAAATGTTACCTGTCATTTCACAAGTTTATAGCGGTCATCCCGGTAGGCAACCAACCTCTCCCCCCGCCCCTCCCCGCGGCGGGGAGGGGCGTCGCTCGTCACTCGTTTCCCCCCTTCCCGTTCCGGGAAGGGGGTTAGGCCGGTCCCCTACGCTTCCAGATAGTCGAGCCAGCCCCAACGGTCGCGGGTCTCGCCGTTGAACAGGCCGAAGAACGCCTTCTGAATATCCGTGGTGATCGGGCCACGCTTGCCGGTGCCGATCACCAGGCGATCCACCGACCGGATGGGCGAGACTTCGGCGGCGGTGCCGGTGAAGAACAACTCGTCGGCCAGGTAGAGCGCCTCGCGGGGCAAGGTCTGCTCGCGGACCTCATAGCCCATATCGCGGGCCAGAGTCATCACGGTGTCGCGGGTGATGCCGGGCAGCAGGGCGGCAGTGATCGGCGGCGTGTAGATCACGCCGTCGCGGATCACGAACAGGTTCTCGCCCGCGCCCTCGCTAAGCTGGCCGTTCACATCGAGCGCGATGCCTTCCACATAGCCGTTGCGTTCGGCCTCCATGGTGATCAGTTGCGAGGACAGATAGTTCCCGGCGGCCTTCGCCATGGCCGGGATGGTGTTGGGCGCCATGCGCGTCCAGGACGAGACGGTCACATCGGCGCCGTTCTCCAGCGCGTCTTCGCCCAGGTATGCGCCCCAGTTCCAGGCCGCGATCATCACCTCGACCGGGTTCTTGAGCGGCGACGGGGCGATCTCGCCGTAGCCGCGCCAGACCAGCGGGCGGATGTAGGCGCTCTTGAGGCCGTTCTCGCGCACGACGCGTTTGCAAGCGTCCAGCAGTTGCACGGCGTCAAAGCGCAGTTCCATACGATAGACTTTGGCCGAGTCGAACAGACGGCGGATATGCGGCGCCGGGCGGAACAGGGCCGAACCATTCGGCGTATCATAGCAGCGGATGCCCTCGAACACCGAGGAACCATAATGCATGGCGTGGGTCAGTACGTGGACGGTCGCCTTCTCCCAGGGCACCATCTCGCCGTTGAACCAGATATATTTTGTAGCAGGAATAGGCATTCGAGGTCTCCTTTAGATGCGTTATGGATGGGCCGGTCAGCCGGCCAGGGCCACCGCCCGCGGCTTGGCCCCACGACGCAACAGCGGCAATTCCAGGCTATCGGCCAGGGCCTGCCAGCTTGCCGCGATGATATTCTCCGAGCACCCCACGGTGCTCCAGCGTTCCTCGCCGCACGCCGACTCGATCAGCACGCGCGGACGGGCCGCCGTGCCCAGGTACTCATCGACGATACGTACTTTATAGTCCACCAGGTGGATGTCGGCCAGTTCGGGATAGTGCGGCAGCAGCGCCTTGCGCGCAGCGCGGTCAAGGGCGTTCACCGGGCCGTCGCCTTGGGCGGCGGTGTGCATCACCTCGTCGCCCACGCGGATCTTGACCGTGGCCTGCGACATCACGGCGTTGGGGCCGCGCTTCTCGACCAGCACCGTGAAGTCGAGCAGTTCAAACGGCGCGACGTAATCGGGATCGGATCGGCGTACCAGCATCTCGAAGGAACCCTCGGCGGCCTCGAACTGGAAGCCGTCGTTCTCCAACTCCTTGATGCGCTCCAGCACGGCCCGCTCGTTGCCGTTCAGAGTCAGCCCCAGCGATGCGGCGCGCATGCGCACGTTGCCGCGCCCGGCCAGTTCGCTCACCACCACGCGCAGCTCGTTGCCGACCAGCGTTGGGTCAACGTGCTGATAGCTCTCGGCTACTTTGGCGATGGCCGCCACGTGTACGCCACCCTTGTGGGCGAAGGCGCTGTGGCCCACGTAGGGCGCGTGGGTGTCGGGGTTCAGGTTTGCCACGGCGGCGACGAACTGCGAGACCTCGCTGAGGCGGCGCAGTTGCTCCGGCGCCACACAGGCGTAGCCGCGCTTGAGTTGCAGGTTGGCGATCAGCGGCACCAGGTCCATGTTGCCGCAACGCTCGCCGTAGCCGTTGATGGTGCCCTGCACCTGGCGGCACCCGGCGTCCACCGCGGCCATGGCATTGGCGACCGCCAGCGCCCCATCGTTGTGCGTGTGGATGCCCAGGGGCGTCTGCACATGCTCGCGTGCCACGCGCACCGTCTCCGCCACTTGGTCGGGCAGCGCGCCGCCGTTGGTGTCGCAGAGCACGATCCAATCGGCGCCCGCCGCCGCGGCGGCCTGGATGGTCGCCAGGGCGTAGTCCGGGTCGAGCCGGTAGCCGTCGAAGAAGTGCTCGGCGTCGTAGACCACCTCTTTGCCCCGCGCCTTGAAGTAGGCCACGCTGTCGGTGATCATGCGCAGGTTTTCCTCGCGCGTGGTCTCCAGCACCCGTTCCACATGCAGCGTCGAGCTTTTGCCGAACATGGTCACGACCGGCGTGCCGGCGGCGACGAGCGCCTGGATGTTGGCATCGTCCTCACAGCGGGTATTGGCGTGGCGCGTGCTGCCGAACGCCGCGACACGGGCGTTGCGCAACGGCACATCGGCGATGCGCACGAAGAACTCGGCGTCCTTGGGGTTCGATCCCGGCCAGCCGCCCTCGATGTAGTGGACGCCCAGACTGTCGAGTTCGCGGGCGATCTTGACCTTGTCGGCGGCGGAGAGCGACAGGCCCTCGCGCTGGGTGCCGTCGCGGAGCGTCGTGTCGTAGAGTAGGATCTGCATGGGCGACTCCTCTGCTTACGCGTAGCTCGCCGCGACCGGCGCGGCCTGGGCGGCCTGCGCCACCGCGGCGCCCGCCGTGGGCTGGGCCTCCTGGCGCGCATTGAACAGCTTGTTGAGCGCGCTGACGTAGGCTTCCGCCGCCGCCACCACGATGTCGGTGTTCACGCCGTAGCCGGTAAAGACCCGCGGGCGACCGGGCCGGGGGGCCAGGCTGTTCTCGGCGGGCACACTCTCGACAGCCTGCGTCCCGTATTCCTGCACGCGGATGCTGACTTCGCCCACGGCGTCGATCCCTTCGGTCACGGCGTTGACGGCGAACTCGATCAGCTCGCCCGGCTGGCCGACGATCTTATTCACCGCCTGGCAGACGGCGTCCACCGGGCCGGTGCCCTGCGCCGACTCGACGTGCATCGCCCCGTTCGGGCCACGCATACGCACCGTCGCCGTGGGGATGGCGTGGGTGCCGCAGGCCACCTGCACCTGGTCCAGTTCGTAGATGGAGACCGGGCGCCCGGCTTCCCCGGCCAGCAACGCCTCGATGTCGCGGTCGTCGATCACCTTCTTCTTATCGGCCAACTCCTTGAAGCGGGCAAAGGCGCGGCGGAACTCGTCGTCGGCCAGCACGTAGCCCAGTTCCAGCAGGTGCTGGCGGAAGGCGTGCCGCCCGGAGTGCTTGCCCAGCACCAGGGCGCTGCCGTCCTGACCCACCGTCTCGGCGCTCATGATCTCGTAGGTCAGCCGGTTCTTCAGGATGCCGTCCTGGTGGATACCCGCTTCGTGGGCGAAGGCGTTGGCGCCGACGATGGCCTTATTGGGCGGCACATGCACGCCGGTGCAGGCGGCCACCAGGCGCGACGCCCGCGCGAGCTCGCGCGTCTGGATACCGGTCTCCACGTCGAAGAAGGGGCGGCGCGTGTGCAGGGCCATGACCACTTCTTCCAGCGAGGCGTTGCCCGCCCGTTCGCCGATGCCGTTGATCGTGCATTCGATCTGCCGGGCGCCCGCGCGCACCCCGGCCAGCGAGTTCGCCACAGCCAGACCCAGGTCGTCGTGGCAGTGGGTGGATAGGGTCACGCCCTCGATGCCCGCCACATTGGCGCGAATCCCGGCGATCATCGCGCCGTACTCGTCCGGCGTCAGGTAGCCGACCGTATCGGGGATGTTCAGCGTGGTGGCGCCCGCCGCCACCGCTATCCGCAGCACCTCGTAGAGGAACGCGGGATCGGAGCGGCCCGCGTCTTCCGGCGAGAACTCGACATCGTCGCAACGCTCCCGCGCATAGGCGACCATGGCGCCGACCTGCTCGCGCACCTGGTCGCGGGTCAGGCGCAACTTATACTCCAGGTGGATGTCCGAGGTGGCGAGGAAGATGTGGATGCGGCGATGGGCCGCCGGCTCGATGGCCGTCCAGCACTTGTCGATGTCGTCCGCGTTGGCGCGGGCCAGCCCGCCGATGGTCGGGCCATCCGCCGTGCCGATTTCCTCGGCGATGGCGTGGACCGCCTCCCAGTCGCCGGGCGAGGCCGCCGGGAAGCCCGCCTCGATGATGTCCACGCCCAGGCGGGCAAGCTGCCGGGCGACTTCCAGCTTCTCGTCGCGGGTCATCGTGCAGCCGGGGGCTTGCTCGCCGTCGCGCAGGGTCGTGTCGAAAATGCGTACATGCTCGCTCATGGTGCTTAGGCTCCTCAGGCGCCGCCCTGCCCCGGAACAACTTCCTTGGGGTTGACAAAGGGCATCATCCGGCGCAGCTTGTGGCCGACGCCTTCAATCGGGTGCTCGACATCCTGCCGGCGCATGCGATTGAAGTTCGGGCGGCCGTTGCGGTTCTCCGCGATCCACTCCTCGGCAAAGGTCCCGTCCTGGATATTGGTCAGCAGTTCGCGCATAGCTTCGCGGGTCTGCTCGTTGATGATGCGGCTGCCCGCGATATAGTCGCCGTACTCGGCGGTGTCGGAGACCGAGTAGCGCATGTAGTTCAGCCCGCCCTGATAGAACAGGTCCACGATCAGCTTCAGTTCGTGCATACACTCGAAGTAGGCGACTTCGGGCTGATAACCCGCCTCGACCAGCGTCTCAAACCCGGCCTTGACCAGCGCCGAGACGCCGCCGCAGAGGACGGCTTGCTCGCCGAACAGGTCGGTCTCGGTCTCTTCGGTGAAGGTGGTCAGCAGCACACCCGCGCGGGTGGCGCCGAGGGCCTTACCGTAGGCCAGCGCGTCTTCGAGCGCATGGCCCGACGCATCCTGATGCACGGCGACGAGGGCGGGCACGCCGCCGCCCTGGGTGTAGACCTCGCGCACGCGGTGGCCGGGCGCCTTGGGCGCGATCATGCTCACGTCCACATCGGCGGGCGGCACGATCTGGCCGTAGCGGATGTTGAAGCCGTGGGCGAACATGAGCGTCTTGCCCGCGCTCAGGTTCGGGCCGATGGCGTCGTTGTAGAGCGCGGCCTGGCCGGTGTCCGGCGTGACGATCATGATCACGCTCGCTTCCTTCACCGCGTCGGCGACGGGCAGCACACGCAGCCCCGCGGCCTCGGCCTTGGCCCAGCTTTTCGAGCCTTCGTACAGGCCGACGCGCACGTCCAGCCCGCTCTCTTTGAGATTCAGCGCGTGGGCGTGGCCCTGGCTGCCAAAGCCGATGATCGCCACCGGGCGCCCCTGCAACCGTGCCACATCGGCCTGCTTGTCGTAGAAGAGTTCTGCCATCGGGTTCTGCTCCTTTCGAGCCGTTACAAATAATCCGCCTGCACGGACAATTAGTCCATCATCTCGCCGTAGTTGGCCCACAGGGCGCACCAATCGGTGCCGTCTTCTTCGGTGTGATCCTTCGCCGCGGGCGCGGGGGTCTCGGCGGCCTCGGGCCGGCGGGTGGCCTCCGTGCCGGCGAGCAACAGGCGCATGGTGTCGTCGAAGGTGGGGCGGGTCTCAGTGGTGGTGGTATTACTCTGGCGCATGGTGTCCTCCTTGGTTGGAACGAGATCGTTCGTTGTGTGCCCGGCGGCCGGCCGGGCGTCGTCTAGGCCGGCACGTGGCCATTGGTCAGTTCGGCGAGGGCGGCGGGCGCCTGAACGCTCTGCCCCCCGCGCATCATGGCGATGCGCCCGGTCCGCGTCAGCTCTTTGAGGCCGAAGGGCCGGACGGCTTCGATAAACGTCTCGACCTTGGCCGGGGCCGCGGTCAGTTCGATGATCATGGTATTCGTGCCCGCGTCGGCCACCTGGGCGCCGAAGACGGCCGTCTGGGCCATGATTTCGGCGCGCTGGGCGCTGGGCGCGTGGATCTTCATGAGCACGGTTTCGCGCTCCACCGTCTGCTCGTCGGTCACGTCGGTGACTTTGAGCACCTCGATCAGGCGGTAGAGTTGCTTGACCACCTGCTCGACATCGGGGGCCTCGATGACCATGGTCATGCGGCTGACGCCCGGCACCTCACTGTGGCCCACGGCCAGGCTCTCGATGTTGAATCCCCGGCGGCGAAACAGGCTGACGACGCGATTCAGCACGCCGGGCCGGTCTTGCATCAGGGCAACCAGGGTGTGTGTCAACGTTTTGCTCCTCCTACAGGCTACACGGTCAGCGGCTGTGGCGCCTCGGTCATCATCTCGCCGATGCTCTTATTGACCGGCACCATCGGGAAGACGTTCACCTCGCGCTCCACGCGGAAGTCGAGGACGACCGCGCCTGCATAATCGCAGGCCCAGGCGATGGCGTCGGCCACGTCGGCGACCCGTTCGACGGTCATGCCGCTCAGGTAGTACGCTTCAGCCAGCCGGGCGAAATCGGGGCTGGTCAGCG
>JAICKM010000105.1 GCA_025927935.1 Chloroflexia bacterium
AACCGCCGCGCCCAGGCGATTGGCGCCATCACCGTGGGCTATGCGCTCTACGACCGGGGCGACTACACGCAGGCCCGCTACTACCTGGTCCAGGCGCTGCAACATGCCGGGGCCGTCCACGACACCTATCACCGCATGCTGGCGCTGCTGAACCTGGGGCGCGTGCTCACCGCGCTGCACCACTGGGACGCCGCCGCGGTGGCGCTCCAGGAAAGCGCGACCATCGCCCAGCAGTTGCAATTGCCGGCGGAACAACTCGACAGCTATGTGGCGCCAGGCGAGCTCGCCTTGCAAAAGGCCGATCTCGCCGCCGCGCACCAGGCTTATGAACAGGGCCAGGCGCTGGCGCACCTGCCCGATACCCCGGAAACCGAAGAACTGGCCCGGTTCGAGCGCTTCCGCGCCCGCCTGGCCCTGGCCCAGGGCCAAACGGCCGCGGCCCGCGATCTGCTGGACGCAGCCATCGCGCGCTTCACCCGCCTGCAAAACATCCCCGAAATCGAGCGCACGCAGCACCTGCGCGCCCAGGTCGCGGCCCCGGATGCGCCCGGCTGACGCAACGCGCGCCAAGCACAGGGCAAAACGCGAGGGCGGGTGGCATCGGCTACCCGCCCTCTTTTGCGATCCCGTCCCGCGACTCCATCTATCCTTGTCACTCTGAGCGCAGCGAAGAGTCTCGTCTCCTGGCCGACCCGACGGAGATTCTTCGCTGCGCTCCGAATGACAAGGGGGGCGTGAGAAGGGACTCAGGGATCGCCCAACTCCACGCCGTCGGTGGACGCGCTGTTGAGCGAGGCGGCGCCCGTGGTGCCGGCCCAGGCCGTGGTACCCCCCGCCCAGAGGGCCAGGTTGCCGGCCCAGGCCGTGGTGCCGCCCGCCCAGGCCGTGGTTCCACCGGCCCAGGCGGTTGTCCCGCCTGCCCAGGCCGTCGTCCCAGCGCCGTCAGCGAGGCCGAACATGCCCGTGGCCGGGTCCCAGGTAGTGTAGCCCCAGTAGTGCGTGGTGCTGGTCAGATCGAGGTTCAGGTCTAGCCCGGTATTGGCCCGGCCCGGCGGCCCGGCGAAGATAGCGCGCGGCGCGTTCACCCAGCCGGCGCCCTGCTCCCAGACGCTATAGAGCGCGTGGCCGGTGGCTCCGTCAACGGCCGTGCGGGCCGTCGCCATAAGGCGGTACTTGACTTCGTCGTTACTCAGCTGCGGGTTCGCTTGCAGTATCAAGGCCACGATACCGCTGACCTCGGCGGCGGCCATAGAGGTGCCGCTGAGCTGATAATAGTAACTCTGGTTGTCCCGCGGGTGGCTCAGGCCGTAATCCACCTGCGCCGCCGCTAGCAGCCGTGCGGCAGGCATCTCGCTGGTCAGCAGCGCCCCCGCGGGCAGCGGGGCGATGGTGCGCGATGCGGGCACCAGCACATCGGGTTTCACAAACGCCGACTCGGTCGGCCCGCGGCTGGAATAGGAGGCGAGTTCGTCGTAGCCGCTCGTGGTGTAGCGCCCGCTCTTGACGGCGCCCACGGTGACCACGTAGGGCACGTTGCCCGGCACGGTGATCGTGCCCGCGCCGGGGCCGCTGTTGCCCGCAGCGGCGACGACGACGATGCCCGCCTGCCAGGCGCGCATGACTGCCTGGTTCAGCGGATCGGCCCAGTAGGGGCCAGCGATGGGCGCGTAGAGCGAGAGATTAAGCACGCGCACGTTGTAACGCGCCTTGTTGGCGACGATCCAGTCGATGGCGGCGATGACCTGGGCATAGGTGCCCGCGCCGGTCTTGTCCAGCGCGCGAGCCACCAGCAGGTTGACCTGCGGCGCCACGCCGATGGGCGAGGGCGGCAGCAGGGCCGAGAGCCGCGCCCAGCGGTTGTCGGCGATGGTCGAAATGACGTGCGTGCCGTGCCCATTCTGGTCAATGCTGTTGCCGGCGGCGGCCCCGCTGTTGCCGTTCTCCGCCGTGCGCGGCAGGAAGTCGCGGTACACCAGGCAGCGCCCCGCATATTCGATGGACAGCGTGCCGGTGGCGCTGTCGGCGCTGGTCCAGCCGGGTGGCGTGCGCATGGGCAACATGCCGGAGTCGATCACCGCAACCGTCACGCCCCAGCCCTGGAGGGGCCGGATCTCTTGCTGGGTGGACGAAACTCCGACCTGTCCATTGGCGCACGTCGTTTGCGGACCGCGGACCGGAATGTTCTGCAACTGGTTCACGTGAGTGGCGGCAGCCGGGAAGAGCAGCAGCCCGCGCGTATCGGCTTCGTGACTGTCGGCATCGGCCTTCAGCACGGGGCCGTCGGCCTGTACCCGGATGCCCGGGGTGGCTTGCAAACGGGCGACGGCCGCTCCATCGAGGGTCGCCGCGACGCCGTTGATAATCGCCAAGCGCGCGGTCACGGCACCGCCCGCCTGCCCCACCGCCGTCGCCGCGGCCTCGGCGCTGCCCGCCTGCACCAGATAGCTGCCTGCGGTCACAGACGCCACCATGCCGGCCGGCACGCCGCCGCCCAGCACTCCGAGCAACAGCAGCAGACCCAGCATCACCCGGCCTAACACCGGGAAGAAGCGCGTCATCACACGTTCTCCACCACCACGGCCACGGCGTGGCACACCTGACTCAGGCTAACATTCACCGTACACTGCATAACTTGACCCGCGGCCCTGCAACCCGCATGGGCCATTCCATTCTAGCACGCTCATCCCACCGGCACAATAGACCCTTAGCCCAATTCCGGGGACTACCGTCCTACAATTTGTGCAGATATTCAAGGGATATGTATCAAGGAGCCAGGGCGGGAGATGATCAGCCGACCAGCGTCATCAGGCGGTGGATAAACGCCGTTCTGGTAGCAGCCGGGGGACGCCCATGCTATAATCACCCGGCCCGGTCGCGGATGGGCCGGGTAGCAGGCGGGAAGCCGCGCCACGCACACCTAAGGAGCGCAAAATGAGTATACTTTCGGGCCGGGCGGCCCTCGTGACCGGCGCCGGGACCGGCATCGGCCAGGGCATCGCGCTGGAACTGGCCCGCCAGGGCGCAGCGGTCGCCGTCCACTATGCCGGCAACGCGGCGGGCGCGCAGGACACCGTGGCCCAGATCGCCGGCGCGGGCGGCCAGGCCCACCTGATCCAGGCCGATCTGCGCCAGGTGAGCGAGTGCCGGCGCGTCGTCGCCGCAGCCGTCGAAACCCTGGGCGGCCTCGACATCGTGGTGAACAACGCGGGCGTCACCCGCACACTGCCGTTCGCCGAGACCGGCGAGGCTGTTTACAACGAAGTGTTCGACCTCAACATGCGCGGCTACTTCTTCTGCGCGCAAGAGGCCCTGCCCCACCTGGCCCGCCGGGGCGGCGGCAGTATCGTCAATATTACCTCGGTACACGGCGCCGCGGGCACGCCCGGATACGTGGCCTATGCTGCAAGTAAAGGGGCGATCATCGCCTTCACCCGCACCCTGGCCGTGGAACTGGCGCCCCAGCATATCCGGGTCAACGCCATCGGGCCGGGTGTGATCGAGGTGCCGCGCTACTACGCGGGCGGCGGCTATGACCCCGCAGCCGCCGCCCGGCTCGTGCCGTGGGGCCGGGTGGGCCGGCCCGCCGATGTCGCGACGGCGGTCGCCTTCCTCGCCTCCGATGCTGCCGAGTTCATCACCGGCCAGGTGCTCTACGTGGACGGCGGCACACAGGCCCGCATGGGCATGGACGAGTAGGCCGGCATCTCCCTGCGTGGGCCGGGCCGGTTTGCAACCGGCCCCTACAAGGCCCAGACTATTGTGAGCCGGGCCGGTTTGCAACCGGCCCCTACACGGGCGCGGCGCGTGCGCGCGGGCGGGCGAAGTAGACGCGGCGCACGGCGACCCCGACGAGAAGCAAGAGCAACGCGGGGATCAGAAAGTAAGGCCAGAGCGGTTGGCGGCCCGGCGCGGCGACGGTCAGCCCCTGGCGATCCAGCGCGGCAGCCGGCGTGGTCAGATACGCCTTGCCGTCCGCCAGCGTCTGGAGGAGCGGGTCGTTGGTTCCGGCGTGGAGTAATTCGGGGCCGGGCGGCACGCTGAAGCCTGCCGTCTCGCTCACGGTCTGGCCGCCCTCCTGGCGGGTGAAGCGGGCCTCATAGGCGCCCGGCTCGGCCAGCGGCAGATCGCCCTCGTAGCGGCCCGGCGCCGTCTGCGCCAGCAGCGTGGTCGTGACGGCACCCGACGGCGCGCGCACCGCCGCCGTGAGGTTGGCGAGGTCGGCGAAGCTGTTGTCGTCATGGAGGCTTTCCACGGTCAGGTGGGCCACGCCGTAGCCGCTCGCCGCGCCGGCCTGCCGGCTCACGGAAATCGCCGGCTGCAACTGCGGCTCGATCGGGCTGGGCATCGACCAGCGCACCGCCTGGTCCCAGAAGCGAGCGAATTCTTCCCACGTCAGCCAGGGACCGGCCCAACCCGGCCCGGCATCGGACGTAAAGGCTACCACGCGCCCCAGCCCGTAGCTCCAATGGGCCAGCAGCGGATCGCCCTGGTCCGTAACCAGGCCCACCGTGGCCGTATCTTTGGCGGTGGTGCGTTCGTAGCCGCGCAGTTGCGGCAGGTCCTGCGGCGCGAAGCCGCGCAGCACCGGGCTGGGCACCAGCAGTTGCGGCTGCACCGCGCCTTCGACCAGCGGCTCCTTCAGCGCCAGGTCCAACTCTTTGAATACGATCTTGGGGATATTCTGCGGTCGCTCGGTGAAATAGTAGCGACCCTGGCCCAGCTTCGCCAGTTGCGTCAGCAACTCCTGATCGGCGTCGCTGCCGATGCCGATGGTCGAGAGGGTCACGTCCGCCTTTTGCAGGTCGCTCAACACCGGGCCGTAGTCCTCATAGCCGAACTCGCGGCCGTCGGTGAGCAGCACCAGATGCTTGGTGGGCGCGGTGATCGCCTCGATGGCTTGCGCGGCCTCCTCCACCGCCGGGTGGATGGATGTCCCGCCGCCGGGCCGGATCTCGGAGATCAACTGCTTGGCGCGCTGCTTGTCGGCATCGGATTGGATGGGGCCGAGGGGCACGGCCCACGTATTCGCCATATCGAAGGCCAGCACACCCAGGATGTCGCCCTCGCGCAGCGAGTCCACCGCCAACTGCGCGGCCTGGCGAGCCATGGCGAGCTTGGTCACGCCGTCGTCGAAGACGCTGCGGTCGTTCATGCTGTAGGAGCGGTCGATGATGAGGATCAGGGCCGTCGCGCCCTGCGCCGGGCGCGGCGGCGGCTTGGACGACACGGGCAGCACTTCCTCGAACACGCTGTCGGCGTAGCCGCCGCGGGCGTAGCTGGTGCGACCGCCGACCGTGACCAGGCCGCCGCCGTGACGGCGCACATACTCCTGCACAGTCCGTTGCTGGTCGAGCGTCAGGCTCGTGGCCGCGACGTTGTTCAGGATAACGCTATCGTAAGCGTCGAGTCCGCCGGCCTGGGCGGGAACGTTGGCCGGGCTTCCCACGTCCACCGTCATCCCGCGCCCGGCCAGCGCGCTCGCCAGATTCGCCGCCTCGCCCGTGCGGTCTTCGAGCACCAGCACATGCGGGGCCGGTTTGACCACCACCGAGGCGCTGGTGGTGTTATTGGCCGCCGTGCTGTCCGCCGTGGTGTTCACCGTCACATCGACGCGATGAAAACCGGGCGTTTGCGCCTGCTGGTCGAGCGCGATGTGGCTCGTGCCGGCGGTCAGGGTCACGGCCTGCCGCCCCTGCACCTGGCCGTCCACGCGCACCTGCACCGTAGCCGGGGTGGCGCCTGTGCTGAACACGGTCACGTTACTGGACAGCGCGTCGCCGACCCGCGCATAGGAGGGCATCGCCAGTTCCTGGGCCACCACTTCGGGATCGCCCAGCGCGGGCAGCGCGACCACGTTCAGGTCGATGCCGCGGGCCTGGAGGCGGGCCGCTTCGTCGGCGGCGCGGCCCTGCGTCTCCCAGCCGTCACTCAGCAAGACGACGCGCCGCCGCCCGCTGTCGGGCAGCAGGCTCCCGGCGAGACGCAGGCCCGCGGCGAGGTCCGTCCCGCCGCCCGCCGCGCCGCCGGCTGCTGCGGTGTCCTGCCACGCCTCGCGCGCCAGGTCGTCCGCATTCAGCAGCCGGGCCGTGCTGCCCGCCGCCACCAGGCGCACGTGGTCGGTGGGGCCGGCGCCGGCCAGCACGTCTTGCGCATAGGTGCGCGCCTGCGCGCGGCTCGCCGGGCTGAGGCTGGCCGAGCTATCCAGCACCAGCACCAGGTTCATGTCCTGGTCCGGCTTAGGCAACACGGGCTGGGCCAGCGCCGCCAGCAGCAACAGCGCGGAGGCGCCTTCCAGCGCAATCGCCAGGCGGCGCCGCCAGCGCGCCAGCCCGGCCAGGCGCCGCCCGGCCAGCAGCAACAGCGGGATAGCGAGCGCCAGCCAGAGCACTTCGGGACGCAAGAAGACGATGTTGCTCACAGGCGGCCTCGTTTCCAGCAGTACAGGATCCATTCGGCGCCGAGTAGCCCGGCGGCCAGCGCCGCCGGCAGCGGCCAGAACTCCTGTTGAGTCTGCGATTCGGGCGCGGCAAGGGGCGCGTCACGTTGCAATTCGGGATGGGGCCGGGGCGCGAGATCGGACTCGCCGGCATCGGTCATGTTCACAGCGAAGGTGCGGGCCGGCTCTCCGCCGCCCGTCACCTGGTACAGCCCGGCGGCTTCGGTGCCCGCATACACGCCGCGCTCGCCCACGCGGACGGCAGCGCCGTCGGGCGCCGTGACCGTGGCGCCGGGCGCCAGCGGCACGGGGTCTCCAGGGTGGAGCGCCTGCACGCCCGCCAGCGGATCGAGCCACTCGACGAGGTTCGCCAGCAGCAGCGGGAAGGCGGCCAGGCTGGGCAAGTTGGAGTCGCGGGGGTCGAAAGTCAGCACGGCGATCCGCCGCCCGTCGCGCGTCCCGGCCAGCAACAGCGGCCCGCCGTCGCCGACCATCACCGGGTCGAGCCAGGGCACGGACCCGATCTGCTGCGCCTTACGCACCTGGAGCGCCTGCAAGTCCACCCCGGCCAGGAGCGGGCTGTCGATCCCGGTCGCAGTCGGACGGACGTTCGCCAGTTGGCCGGTGGCCGGCAGCAGCGCGCCCGTGGGGTTGACCAGCAAGAGACTGCCGCCCGGCAACGTGTCGGGCAGGGGACCCTCGATGATCGTCAACTCGGCGGCGGCGTCCGCTGGTGCGCCGGTGCTCGGCGCGAGGCCCGGCAGGCCGGCCAGGGCGCGCAGGTAGAGATCGGGCGCCGTGGTCTGCAAAGAGACCGGGTGCTGCCCGGCAGCCGCCAGCAGCAATACCGCCTGGTCGTCGGCGGGCAAGCTGTCGGTGGGGTTCAGCCGCACCGTGAAGCGCGCCGTGCCGGGCGGAATCTCCCAAATCAGGTCGGCGTGGCCCCCGGCGGGCAGCGTGACCCGTCGCGGGGGCAGCGGCACGGTGTCGGCCAGCGCGGCGATCTCGGTATTAGCGGCAGCCTTGCCCAGGTTCTCCACCCGCGCATAAGCGGTGTAGCCGGGGCTGCCGTCGGGCGGCTGCCGGGCGCTCAAGACGGTGATGGCCCGGTTGTCCGCCGCGCCCCCGATGGGGATGAACCGCACGCGCGGCGGCAAATCCGCCGTGGGCAGCGGGGCAAACGCGCCGTCGGAGACCACGACCGTTTCCAGCGGACCTCCGCCTTGCTGCTCGGCCAGGGCGGTGCTCACGGCGAAGGCGGCGGCCAGGTCGGCGCGGCCCGCGCCGGGGCGCACCACCGCCAGCGCCGCGGTCAGATCGGCGCGCAGACAGGCGGCGCACACCGTGTCCACGGTGGTCCCGACGCGCAACAGCGTGGCGCGATCTTCCGGTCCCAACCCGGCGATGAGATCGCGCAGGGCGGCGCGGGCCTGCTCAAAGCGGGTGGTCGCGCCGTCCTGGGCCAGCATACTGCCCGAAGCGTCGAGCAGCAGCACCAGGTGGCGGCCCGCCGGGGCGGTGAGGGCGGGGCGCAGCAGCGCGAAGGCGCCCGCGGCCAGCAAAGCGGCCTGCAAGAGCAAGAGCAGCGAGAGGGGCGGGCGGCGCAAGCGGGTGCGGGCGCGTTCCCGTTGCGGCAGGTTGCGCCAGAGCCGCAAGCTGGAGATCGGCAGGCGTTCCGGGCGCGACCGCAACAGGTAGAGCGCCACCAGCGCGGGCACGAGCAGCAGCCACCAGGCCGCGCCGGGGTCCAGCCAGGTCATGCCGTGACCCTCCCGTGGCGCAGCAGTTCCAGCAGGGCGCGCTCCACGTCCCAATCGCTTGGCACCAGGATATAGCTGACGCCTTGCAAGCGGCACCACTCGGCAACCTCGCTCTGCCAGGCGTCGAGGTTTCGTCGATACGCGGCGCGGCTTTCGCGGTCCAGGCGGATCTCCAGTTGTTCGCCGGTCTCGCTGTCGATCAGTTGCAGATCGCCCTCGGCGGCGGGTTGGAGTTCGTCGGGGCTGAGCACGTGCAGGATCGTAACCTGGAAGCCGGCGGCCACCAACTGGCGTACCCCGGCCTGGTAGTCATCGAGCAGGAGATCGGAGAGCAGGACCGCCGGGCGGCCGGGCGTGGCCTGCGTGCTCCAACCGGCCAGGATGCCGTCGAAGCCGCTCACCGTAGCCGGTTGTAGGTCCTGGAGCGCGCGAAAGAGCGTACCCGCCGCGGTGCGGCTGCGGATCGGCGCGAGACCCGCGGCAGCCTCCGCCGCCCCCCCGGCCCGCGTCCGCCCGCCCGGCGTGCTGAGCACCACGGCATCGAGGTGGGCCAGAGCGATATAGCCCAGCGCGGCGGCCAGCCGCCGCGCGGCCAGGAACTTGGCCGGCGTGCCGAAGGCCATGGACGGGCTGGCATCGACCAGCAGATGGAGCACGGTATCATGCTCGGTTTGCGATTGCTTGATCTGCAACGTGCCCAGGCGCGCGTAGGCGTTCCAGTCCACGCGGCGCAGATCGTCGCCGCTGCTGTAAGGGCGATAATCGGCGAATTCGCTGCCCGGCATGCGCCGCGCCGCCCGGTGCTCGCCCATCAGCCCGGCCACCAGGTCGCGCCCCAGGCCGATGGAGAGGCGGTCCAGCGTCTGCAACAGCGGGCCGTCGATGATGGCATCCCCCCGGCCCGCGCGCCCCGGCAGCGTGGCGGCCCCCCGCGCTGCCCGGCTCTGCCCCAGCGCGGCCCGCAGGCTCGCCAGCGGGTTCACGGTTTGACCTCTTCCAGGATGCCTTGCAGGATGGCGTCGGCGTCCACGTTTTGCAACTGGGCTTCGATGTTCAGCACCAGCCGGTGGCGCAGCGCGGGCAGCATCACACGGCGCAAGTCCTCGTAGGCCACATTGTAGCGGCCCGACAGGATGGCGTTGATCTTGCCGGCCAGGATGAGCGCCTGGATGGCGCGCGGGCTGGCGCCATAGCGCACGTACTGGCGCGCCGCCGGGGCGGCCTCCGCCCCTTCCGGGTGGGTTGCCATGACCAGGCGGGCCGCGTAATCGAGCACCGGCTCGGCAATCGGCACATCGCGGACGACCTCTTGCAGGCGCTGCAATGACTCGCCGTCGAGCACCACGCGTGGCTGCGCCATGCGGTTGCCGGTGGTCCGCCGGGCGATCTCCTTTAGCTCCTCCGGGCGCGGATACCCGGCGATCAGCTTGAAGAAGAAGCGGTCAAGTTGGGCTTCGGGCAGCGGATAGGTGCCTTGTAGATCGATGGGGTTCTGCGTCGCCAGCACGAAAAAGGGTTCGGGCAGGTAGTGGGTCTGCCGGCCCACCGTCACCATGTGCTCTTGCATTGCCTCCAGCATGGCCGACTGGGTGCGCGGCGTGGCCCGGTTGATCTCGTCGGCCAGGATCAGATGGGCGAAGATCGGCCCCGGCTGGAAGGTGAACCGCCGGCCATCCTCCCCTTCGGTCAGCACGTCCGTGCCGATGATGTCGGCGGGCATCAGGTCGGGCGTGAACTGGATGCGGCTGTAGCTGAGGTCCACGCACCCGGCCAGCGTGCGCACCAGCAGGGTTTTGCCCAGACCCGGCACGCCCTCCAGCAGCACATGGCCGCCCGCCAGCACAGCCGTCAACACGCCGCGGACGATATTGCGCTGGCCGACGATGATCCCGGCCAGTTCCTCTTCCAGCGCGGCCACTTGCCGCTGCACTTCCGCGCCAATAGCGATATTGCTCACGGGGGTCTACTTTCTTCTAATGGCCCGCCCCGATAGCTGGGGGCGGGCCGGGCCGGTTTGAAACCGGCCCCTACAATGAATGCTGCAAATGGCTAACGTCCAACCCCGGTCGCCCGGCGGACCGGTTTGAAACCGGCCCCTACAAGCGGTTAATTATCGGGGCTGAAATAGCGCTGGATCAGTTCCCAGCGGCTCACCGGCGGGCGAGTCGTCTCGCCTTGCGCGGTGACGGCGCTGCCCGGTCGCACCGGCTGCGGAGCGCCGATGCCGGCGCTCTCCCCGTTGGCCGGCTCCTGCGGGCCGGCATTATCGCCGGGTTGAGTGGGGCCGCTATTGGGGCGCCCCTCCAGTTCAAAGGGATTATCGCCGGCGTTGAGTTGCTGCTCGTCGGGCGGGCCGAGCACGCGCGTGCCGGGACCTGACCCGGCGCCTCCGGCCCCATTGGCGCCTTGCTGGTCGCCCTGGCTGGGCTGATCGCCTTGCGCCTGCTGGTCGCCTTGCCCCTGGCCCTGCTGATCGCCCTGCCCTTCTTGATCGCCCTGGCCCTGCTGGTCGCCTTGCGCTTGCTGATCGCCCTGGCTCTGCTGGTCGCCCTGCCCTGGTTGGGCCGCCGCGGTCGCCTGGGCATCCGCAGTCGCCTGCGCGGAGGGCGAAGTGCTTGCACCCGGCGTGGGCGGCTCCGGGAACTGCTTGGCTAGCTCTTGTTGGGGCACTACCTGGCCGGCGCTCTGCCGCGCCGCATTGGCCAGGTTCTTCAGGCTGTCGGCGATGCTCTTGTAGTCGCCGCTGTGCAACGCGTCGGCGGCATCCTGTTCGGCCTGGCGCAATTCGGGCGTGGTGGCTGGGTCCTGGGCGGCGCGTTGCAGCGCATCGCCCAGGCCCTGCTTGGCATCAGGCGAAAGCTGGTCGTTCTGCTGGCCCAACTCTTCGAGTTGCTGGGCCGCCTGCTCGGTATTGCCCTGGCGCAGGCTATCGCCCGCCTGCTGGGTGGCGCTTTGCTCGCCCAGCGCCTGGGCCAACCGCTGCAACGCTTGCTGGGCCGCGTTCGAGGCCGCCGCCTGCTGCATGGCGGCATTCGGGTCGGTGGCGCTGCCGGAGCTGCCACCGGGATCACCGGCGGAGTTGCCGGCGGACGGCGTCGCGCCGGTCGCGGCGGGCGGCGAGGTGGGCGGCGTGGCGCCGGGCAAGCCGTCGGGCGGAGTCGGCGACAGGGCCGCGGCGGCGGCTTGCGCGGTATCCGGTCCGTTGCCCGCCTGGAACGACGCGAAATTATCGGGCACGCCCTTGAGGATAAGCAACCCCAACGCCAGCGCCAGCAACCCCGCGCTGAAGCCCACCACCGGCCAGGGACTACGCACGGGATAGACCACATCCGCCGGGGCCGCCTCCAGCAACGCCGCGGTGGTTGTGAGCTGGGTGGCGGCCAGGGGAGCCGGCGCGCCCGCCGCCAGCAACTCCACCGCCGTCATCACGCGCTGGCGGTTGTCGAGTCGCGCGTCGAGGATCGCGGCGGTCTGGGCCGGGGTGGGCCGGCTCCGCCACTCGACCAGCAGCGCGGCCAGGGGCAACAGAACGGTCCAGGCCAGGCCCACCGGCAGCCAGTTGGGGAACGGGCGATCCAGATAGTACAGCCCGGCGACGAGCATCCAGTACGCGCCCACGCCGAGCGCGGCCCAGGCCAGATACTGGCCGCGCCGGTCCCGCCGGATGCGGCGCTGATAGGCCGCCAGTTGCGTGGGCAGGTCGCGCGAAAGCTGGCCGGACGGCGGGGTCATAGCCATGACGCGGTCTCCTCTGGTATCGCCGGGGGGCGCGGCAGTTTCGCGGTGCGCAGGCGGCGCCGGACGGCGGCCAGGGCGCCGCCGATCAGCCCCAGCCCGCCTACGCCGAGCGCGGCCAGGCCCGCGGCCCGCTCCACGCCCCAGATATCGGCGAGAATACGGTTGGCCTCGGCCACGCGGGGGACATCGCCCAGAGCGGCAAACGCCGCGCCGGCCTGGCGGGCAGCCTGCTGTGCCTCGGCCACGCGCCATGCTTGCTGGGCGAGGCGGGCGCGTTCCAGCGTCGCCAGCGCCTGCACGCCGCCCGCCGCCTGGTCCGCGATGCCCGCCGCCTGGTTGTGCCGGTCTGTTAGCTGGAGGGCGGCGAAGGTGGCGGCAGCGGTCGTCGCCTGCTGCTGGGCGCCGGCATACTCGTGCGCGGCCAGGGCCGAACCGGCCGCCCCGGCGGTCTGGACAGCCTCCTGTGCCCGCTCGGCATTGACACGGGCGTTCATTGCCTCGGTCAGTTGCGGCATGCGGCCCAGGTCGCGGTAGAGCGCCTCGGATTGCTTGAAATAGGCGGCGGCCTCACTAAACTGCCCGGCATCATACAGCGCCCGGCCCGGGCTGAGGTCGGAGGCCCGCAACACATTCTTGTGCCAGCCGTCGGTGAAAAAGCCGGGCAGCCAGTCGCGCCACTGCGCCTCCAACTGGGCGGCGGAGACGCCAAAACCTTCGGCCAGCGCGTCCGACCACGGATGATCCTCGCGCAACGCGGCCAGGAACCGGGTATAGGCGCCCATGCCATAGCGGTCGGCCAGGAAAGCCATCACCGTGTAGCTCTCCGGGTAGGCCACGTCGAGTTGCCGCTGGAAGCGGCGGGTATTGGTCAAGTCGTCCCAGGAGAGGAGATCGACTCCCTGAGCCTGCGCCGCCTGCAATGCCTGCACGACCTCACCGGCGCGGGTGTCCGATAGTTCGTTGTACTGGGCCAGCCCTTCCTGGAAGCCGATGGGCAGCGCCTGGTTGGACAGCGCGCCCGCGACCACGTGCGTCATCTCGTGGCGGAAACTCTCGCGGGCCAGTTCGGGTGGCGCCTGGCGCAACCGTTCGACGGCCACGCCGATCTCCTTGCGGTCCGGGATGGCATGGGCCAGGACGCCAGGATGGAGTTCGGCCAGGGGGTTCGCCGCGGCATACTCGGCGTCGGTGTTGTAGATGACCAGAATCAGCCCGGTGACAGGGTCGGCGCCGAGGAGTTCGCTGACCGTGCTGTCCATGTCGTCGACGAACCCGGCATACCAGTTGGCGGTCTGCTCTTCACCGGTCGGGTAATAGATGGTGAAGTAC